>DATEMI010000382.1:0-5687 GCA_035275665.1 Terriglobales bacterium
GTAGGAGCGCTTGGCGTTGTAATAAACAACCATCACGTTATGCGCATTGCCGAGAAATCGCTGCGCGACTCGAACCCCCAGGTACGCGCAGCCGCCGCCACCGCATTGGGCAAGGTGCACGCTCGCGCATCAATTCCCCACCTAATCACGGCTCTCGACGACAAAGAGCCCGAAGTGGTGCTCGCCGCAGCCAAATCTTTAATCAGTCTCCACAATGAGAGGGGCTACGAGGTCTACTACGAGGTGCTCACCGGACAGCGCAGGGGCGGCAAGAATGCCGTCGCGCAGGAGCTCGGCGTGCTGCGCAATCCAAAGAAACTTGCTGAAATGGGCTTTGAGGAAGGCATCGGATTCGTTCCCTTCGGCAGCATGGGACTTGAGGCCTTCCGTGTTTTCAAAGGCGGTACCGAAATGGGAGTCCGCGCAGCAGCCGCAACCATGCTCGCGCATGATCCCGATCCCGGTGCCGCGACTGCTCTCGCCGATGCTACCGGCGATCCAAGCTGGCACGTGCGTGTAGCCGCCATCGATGCCATCGCCGAGCGCGGAGACCCCCGCCTCCTCTCAGCCGTGCTCCCGCGTGTCGATGACGAGAAAGAAGCAGTGCGCTATGCAGCAGCCGCGGCCGTCCTCCGACTTTCGACAGCCAAGCCCCACACCCAATCCGCTCCCATCACCACGGCCTCCCTCGACCGCTGACTATGCGAATTCCAAAACGCCTCGCGCCATTGCCGTCTCGATCAACGCAGTGTGGAACTTCATAGTCGCACCCTTCCATGTCTACGCTCAGTAACCCACGTGTGCTATGCGATGTGCGGTAGTGCGGCGCTGCTGAATGAGCGGATCGCTTCCTCGATGAAGCTGTTCAGGGCATCCCCAATTCGGATCATGTCGCCGATCAACGTGCTCATTTCAATTCGGAGCAGGTTGTCTTGAAACGCTTTGGACACTACGTGCTGGAGGGTGTGACCCTCTGTCACGAGCATTGCCATCGAATATCCTTGCTGCTGGCGCAATGTGCCGTACGCTGAAGCTGCGGTTAACCCTTCAGGTGTCAATCCATCCGCTTCGGATCGTACCCTCCTGATCAGTTCCGCAACAATCAGCGACGCTGGTTCGGAGAGTTGATGCGCCTGTAACCCAAGCTGGCGGAATTCGGGTTTGGCGTTGAGCCGTTCAACAAATGATGCTGCTATTTGCGGCTCCAGTTCCTGCAGCAATTGCGACGTTTGCTTTAACGGGCCGTATGCGGTCGGTCTTGGCTTGCGCAACTTTCCTTCCAGGACCGCTACCAACTTGTCGGGATCGGCAGGTTTTACAAGATAGTCGTCTACCTGGTTCCGGATTGCTCGTAGGGCCGAATCGAAGTCAGGGTAACCGGTCAGAATGAACGATCTGCAGTCCGGCTGAACACGGCGCATCGCGCTCACAACCGTGAAACCGTCCCCAGGTTCACCGATGTTCAGGTCAGAAATCAGAATTTCGAATTTCGCCTGGCCGATTGCGCTGATTGCCTCAGCGACAGAGCCAACCGCGACGACGGTAAAGCCTTTTCGCTCCAGAACGGCGGGAAGCGTCTGACGCATCGAAGGCTCATCGTCCACAAACAAAACTCGTCTGGCCGCCGACACACCAACCTCCACCTAAACAGTTCGATGCAGCAGGTTCCACTCTCGTTGTGGGTGAGCTGAAGGAGGTGAGCTGAAGGAGAAGATGGGTGGCGTTAGGCGGCTGTCGAGTTCCTTACAAAATGCCGCGGCAGAAGAATCGAGAAGACGGTGCCAGACCGTCCAGGTGCGGTGCTGCTTTTCACTGAAATCGTGCCGTTGTGCTTTTCTACGATGCCCTTCGAGACCCAGAGGCCGACGCCCGTGCCTTTCTCTCCTTTTGTGCTGTAAAAGGGGTCGAAAACACGGGGCAGGTGCTGCTTTGCAATGCCCCCGGCGTTGTCGGCGATAATCACCCGCACTCCCGGTTTACCTAAGCGGTCTACCCTGTCACAAATCCGCACGCGCAACTTCGTGCCCTTCTGTTCCAGAGCGTCCATGGCGTTTACGATCAGATTGGAAATGACCTGCCGCAGCTCCCCGGAGTACCCCTCGACGGTTCCTGTCCCCTCGTATCGCTTGTCGACGTCGATGCCAAGCATGCGCAGCCGCCCGCCGTACAGCGTGACAACGCTATCCACTAGCTCAGGGAGTCGCACCTGCTCAACTTCTGTCGGTGATTGCCGGTGGTACTTGAGCGTGAGCTGCGCAATCTGCCGAATCCGCGCTATCTCCTGCTGGGCGCTCTGAACAAATTCCTGCGCGGTCGCATCGAGGCCCGGGACCTGTCCTAACAAAAAGAGTATGTTTGTGACCGCTTCGAGAGGGTTGTTGATTTCATGGGCAACAGTCGCAGCCATTCGTCCCGCTGTGGCAAGACGTTCAGTGTTGCGTAGCGCGTTTTCCGCCGCCTTGATCTGGGTTACATCGCGAGCAATTGTCGCCGCGGACAAGATGTGTCTCTGCTGATCTCGAACGGGGAAAACCGTAACAACAACCATCAACTCGCGTCCATCTTTAGCCAGGCGACGTGTGAGCAGATGATCGACCGTTTCGCCACGACGGATGCGAGACATGATTTCGCGGAATTGGTCGCGCAAATCTTGGGGCATTAAGACCGAAACGGGTTGGCCAATGATCTCTTCGGCTGTGTACCCATACATGCGTTGTGCGGCTTTGTTCCACGTCAAAATCGTGCCATCAAGAGACTTTGAAAAGATTGCGTCGTCAGACGATTCAACGATGGCGGCAGCTAGGAGGTTCTGGAGGGGAGCAGCCTGAAGCGTCTGCGCTGCAGACCCAGATGCTGCAGCGCTTTGCGACAGCAATTCTGAAATTTTTTCGAACAGAGACTCAGGGCCGTCAGTTTTACTCACAAACCCATCAGCCACGTCGGCCCCGCCGGGGATATCGACAGTTCCCGAGAGGATAATGATGCGAACCTCGGGCTTAAGACGCTTCAACTCGCGCGCAAGCTCAGTCCCAGTGGAACGGCCTAAGAGATGGTCTGTGATGACGAGATCGAAATCGTTAGATTGGAATCTGGTTACTGCATCAGCGGGATTGGTCGCAGTATCGACGGCGTAGCCCTGCTTTTCAAGTAGGAGCTTACGGAAATAAAGGCCCGAGGCCTCGTCGTCTATGCAAAGAATGCGAGCGGCCATTGCGTCATGGTCGAACGTGCGAGATCAGCCTCGGCAGCCGAAGCACGCGTGGACAGAAGATGCTACCGCTCTGCCTTTGCAGTTTCAACTCCGCCGCATCAAAGTTCAGAAGTAACACGGTAACACGCACATCGCCCTATCGCCTACGACCAGAACAGTTTCACCGAATCACAGCCGCGTCGCTGTTTACGCGCGGTTAACGCGATTCGGAGACACGGATATTCCGCTTCGGTATCGTCGGTCACTCACTGAGACGCTCACCTTTTCGGAATCCAAAAAGAAAAGACGGCGCCGCGCGGACTGTGATGATTGCGAGCGCGTATGAAGCCCTTATGTTGCTCGATGATGTCTTTGGTGAGCCATAGTCCCAATCCGGTACCGACGTCCCCCTTGGTTGTGAAGAACGGCTCAAACAGCCTGGAGTAGGCTTGAGGCGAAATGCCCTCGCCATGGTCCACTACCGAAATCCTGACACCGGGCACACCCGTGGAAGGATGGGGTACGGCAGTCGCGCGCACCAATAAATCTCCTCCCCTGCGCATTACATCAAGCGCGTTGGACACCAAATTCACGAGTACCTGGCGAATCTCTCCAAGTGAACAAACCACATGGCAACTCTGGTTACACTCCACGTGTACCTTAACGTTTTGATTCTTCAGCTTCGCACGAAAGATCACGAGCGCCGAGTCCAGCAATTGAGCGATATCCACTCTCTCAGGGCCCTTGGAGGACCGGTGAAAGCGCAGGTTGTGGTTCGCGATCTCGGAAACGCGGCGCAACTCATCTTCCGCCTGCAGAGCATAGTTATGAGCTTCTTCCAAATCGCTAGCGCTGCGCACCAGAAAAAGAAGGTTGGTCACGGCGGTAAGAGGATTGTTGATCTCATGAGCGACACTGGCCGCCAATCGTCCTGCCACGGCAAGCTTCTCGGTCCTTCGCAATGCTTCCTCTGCTTCTGCCTGGCGACGCAGGAAATCTCGAACTTCGTATTGCCGCATGCGCGCGCGCATTGCGCTTTCCACCGCGCTTAGCAGAGTCTCCGAGTGTATTGGGCGTTCCACCAAGGTCACATTTCCCAGTTTGCGCAGAAACGAGAGTTGGGCCGGAGACGGTGAATCTCCCTTGCTCGAACTGGTTAGGATGATCTGCGGGAAATCCGACCATGAAGGCTGGGCGTTAAGATGGTTCTCCCAACGCTCGACAGGTCCGTTGAGCGACTCCTCTGTAATAATCGCGGTCGCAGCTCCGCGCTGTATCTCACGGGAAAGTTCATCGGCGCTGGAGACAACATCGCATGCGAAGCCATGCTGCTCGAGAAAATTATGCAGCAACTCGCTGTCCCGCCCGAAGTTGGCGAGCACCAGCACGCGGTTATGGAGGTGGTCGGAGCTCACAGCAACGGTTTAGTGCCCACGAACCTTGGTATGCCAGTCAGGACTCCCTCGAACTGGCGCAGCGATTCGCCTACCTCGATTTTTTGAGGAGAGAGACGCAGTTCGCGGATGCTTCGTTCGTGTGGCCCGCTGCGCCGCTTCAACACTGAGATTGCCTGCCTGACTCCGCCCTGCGCTTCGAAGTAGCGAAACAGCAGCACGTTATCGGCAAGATAAGAGACGTCGATCGGCGCTGCCATGTTGGTGCCAACAATGCCACTTTGAGCCATAACCATGAAGGTGGTTACGCCCATATGATTCAGATAAGAGAGTAGCTCGTGCAGTTGCACCATCATGGCGTGCTCGCCTTGCATGGCGTTCAGCAGACCGTTCAAGCTGTCGATAATCAGCACACGGCAGCCTTTTTCCTCAACGTCAGAACGGACTTGGGCGATGAATTCGCCTGGGGAAAGATCGGCGGGATGGAGCTCTTGTATCTGTATCGTTTTCTTATTGCAGTGCTTTTCCAGCGGAATGCCGAGCCCCCGAGAACGCGTCAGCACAGTCTCTACGGTTTCGTCGCAAGCGAACATGATGCCGCGTTCTCCGCGGTCTGCCGCCGATTGCAGGAACTTGGTCGCAATCGTGGATTTGCCGCAACCGGCCGGCCCCATGAATAAGGATGTAGATCCTCGAGAAACCCCGCCGCCGAAAAGCGTGTCCAGTTCGGCAATGCCGCTGGGGAGCTCAGAGCGATCGATGTTCTCTGGCCGGTGCTCGGCGGAGATGAGGCGGGGGAAAATCTGCAGTCCGCCTTGCTCGATCTCGTAGTCGTGTGCTCCTCCGCGAAATTGTGAAGCGCGCAACTTGAGTATCTGAATCTGGCGACGCTGCGGCCCAAAATCCCGCGGCTGGGCCTCCATACGAATTGCGCCATGGCAGATGCTCTGCAATTGTGTGTCGGTGCGGTCACCGGTGCGGTCGTCGAGCAGCAGCACGGTACATTCCCGACCTACAAAAAATTGCTTCAAAGAAAGAATTTGCCGGCGATAGCGCAAAGGGTCGCGTGCCAGCATGCGGATCTCAGACATAGAGTCGAAAAC
>DATEMI010000383.1:0-9348 GCA_035275665.1 Terriglobales bacterium
CTTTGCAAAGCGGGCTGCTATCGCCGCCCTGCTAATTGCGATCTTCGTTTCCACATCGCAAAGCTTCGGACTTGTACTTTCCGCAGTTGTGAGTCTCGGAGCCTGGATCGCCTGTAGCGAAGCATTCCGTTCGGCAGAGTACGCATGGGCTTCGCTGTTTCTTACCATGGCGCTCGGCTTCAGCACCTTGCTCCTGGCGCCTTTGCCAATTAGCTACGCTCTCGTGCTTAATTTCCTCTGCCTCGCATTGTTCGTAAGTTCTCTCGTCCACGTAAGGCAATTCTTGCCCGAAAGAGTTGGTGCGAAAGCTCGAATATAAAAACTTACTACCAACAGAAGGTCATCGAATGCAAATCCAAAAAGATCTACAAGCTATCAATACGATCGGGCGCATCCTGGAATGCGCCGTTTGCGTGAACTGGAAAGATTTCGCCGGGACCTCTTCGCCTACTGCAATGCGCTTCCAGTACCGAATCGGGCCGCATCAATTACTAAAACACCTAAAACTCTGGTTATCGACTTCGCGAGGACATTGGAAGCTGGTGTGCGAATACTGGATGGAAGCCGATACAAATCACCCATCCGGGATCACATTTAGCCGCAACTACTCATCGGCTGGATTGACTTGCATGCTTGATGCAATCACGCATCACCCGGGAGAGTTTGCGCTCGACCGGGGCGATATGCTTGATCGTCTGGTTCAAGTCCCATGTCCAGATGACACCCAACTGGCTGCTGCAAGACACCAGCTCACTCGAGTACTTGAGCGAATGACCGTGCAGAATGGAAATGGGAACATAACCGCGCTGATGCGCTCGGCTGCCGACCACCCGGAGTTACCGGGTCACAGTCCAACGGCTGGCAACAACTAAGGATAAACACAATGAAACTCTACGTTGGCAATCTCGGCTCAACATTCACAGACGTGCAACTTCAGACGCTGTTCGCTCAACATGGATCGGTACAGAGCGCCAAAACGATACGCGATCAGGACACTGGCCACACACGTGGTTTCGGATTTGTAGAGATGTCGGATGCCGAGGCGAAGCAAGCAATGGAACTCCTCAACGGAAAAGACGTTGAAGGCCGGCCCCTTACCGTGAACGAAGCTCGTCCGCAGAGACAACAGTCGGATCGCGGCGGTCGCGGGGGATTTCAGAGGAGAAGCAACTAAGGTTCGACGACTCTGGGATTCAATTGACAAATTGACAAATGGGTTTCAGACCCTACGACCTGACTGAATTGAGGCTCTCCATGCAGGTGGAAAGAGTTGCGGCGACGCCGGTCATTGAAAAGAGGACTGCTGTCCCATGGTTGTTCGCTGCATTTTTCGCGCTCTTGTTCTTCTGGCTGCTGAAAAATGATGTCGGCTTTGCACTGGGATTTCTGGTGACTGTCTCCACGGTTATAGCTGCGATTGAGACCGCTTACGCGGGGATGTATTGGTGCACTGCTGGGTTCACAGTACTCGCCATGACCTTCAATCCCTATCTCCGTGTTCTTCCGCCATTAGATCCTCCAATTGCCGCTTTGGCGATGATCGCGCTGTCCCCAATGTTGCTTTTGTTTGTAGGTAGAACAACTGGTGCTTACATAAGCGGATTGTCCGATGGTTCGAGATGGTGGTTGCCGGGAGCCCGAGCAATCGTGGAGCTTCTCGAATGAGTTCCCTTTTCCGGAAACCAAGTCGCTACTGGAGTTCGTACAGGCGACTTGCAAGTCAATGCGCGGATGCCGAACGGCAGGTCGAGAGCCACGTGATGACGCTCGACGTGGCTCACGAGGTCACGCATCTGGCTAGGCAATTACTGCGATCAATAGATCTGCGCCGTCAATGCGCATCCAGCCATACCGGAGTTGCTCGGTCGCACGAAGCGCGCGCAGACGCGCAGATTGCGCTTCGCCGATTATGCAATGCGGTTCGAAAAATCGGCACTTCGCATTGACAAATAATTTAACGACGCAACATGGGAAGGTGTTTACTGAACGCAAAGCCAGAGGTTCCTAAGTTGTCGAACGTCGTTGCCGCCAAGATCCGCGTTGGGGAGATGTTCATCGGTTTGCGAGAACAGGGTTTTATTTCAGCACATGTTGTGCGCTGTCCGGGCTGTGAATGCAGCTATCGCATCTTCTACCGTTACCCTGATGCGGGTCCCTCGGCACGCGAGCGACAGACGAGAGCCGTCTCTTTCGGCACGCGCATCGCAAAATCCCATCCAGAGCACATCGAAGAACTGATCGAAGCTAGCGAGTAAAGGAGTTCACCGCAAGACAATGACTGAGTAGGACCGTGCCGGCCTTCCTCAGGGACGCGATATTGATATGACAATGAATCAGAGGTGCTCAGTATGCAAGGGGCGACGGACAGACGGAAACGGGAGAACCTGCCAGAAATGCGGAGGCACGGGGGAAATGATGCCGCGGTCGGAGGAACGGGAAGCGCAGACGCCTGTGCCATCCCGGGATCGGCGATCGCAGCCGGAAGAAAACTCCCTTCGAAAGCGCTTGATCAGCCCCATCCGGCAGAACGCACAGAGTCTAGAACCTCAATGGTTGGAATTGGACAGAGCGGCCGCGGTGGAAGTGACTTCTGAAGATCCACAGCATCCGATTGAAGGAGCACTTGTAAGAGGAGACAAGCGTGGATGGCGCGCTTCGGAGGCGGGCACGCAAACGATACGGCTCATTTTCGACAGACCGCAAAATATCGAACGCATAGAACTGGCATTCGACGAGAACGCCTCGGCGCGAACACAGGAATTCGTGCTGCGATGGATGCCCAAAATGGGAGAGGCCCGTGAGATCGTTCGACAGCAGTGGAATTTCAGCCCGCCGGCTACTGTGCATGAAGCGGAAAACTTCAGCGTTCGGCTTTCCGGAGTGAGTGCACTTGAACTAAGCATCACTCCCAACATTGCCGGCGGACAAGATCACGCTTCGCTATCGCAATTGCGAGTAGCTTGAGGAAAAACTTGCTTGCCCGACCTACTCGACCATGTAGAATCTGGCGCAAGTTGGCCACATGGAATGAACCGTCGCCGCGTAAGCTTGAGAAGCGACTTGCCGCAAAGCAATGGAGCGCATGGTGGCGACAAGCCCGAAGAGGGAAACAATGGCCAGCAGGAACGATATAGTCATCCTGTGTATTGCGGACAGTGTGACACGCCTCACCTATATAGCTCGGACGGTTAAGAAATTCGGCTACGCGGTTCACAGATAGGCCACTCAAACGACCATGCTGTGGCGGTTGCCGCTACTTCAACCAACTCCATCGGCGCCATCGTTATGGACGAGGATCTGCTGCTTAATGGGTTCTCCGTTTCCGAATCCCTAAAAATGGTTTCCGCCGCACCGATCCTTCTGATATCAGACAAGGGTCTTGAGGGCCAGCCGAAGCCAGCAGGAATTGACCTGGTACCGCGAACGGTTCGCGCGAAGCAATTGGGACGGCACTGGAGAAGTTGTTGGCAAAGTCGATGGGAGCGATCCAGGCCTAACAGCTGGAATCCGAAAAGTGGGAAAAATCAACTTCTCGTGCGACGGGCGTTCTCTGATTCGCGTGTTAACCACTTGGAGACTTCGGTATGCAAAATGTGGTGAAGCTGCAAATCTTCATCATTCAACACGCGCCACGTGCCGTCGCTGGTTAGGAATTCAACCTGATTCCCGTGGAGTCGATATTGGTTCGAGCTGCCATCCGGAAAGGCAAGACGGAAACTGGGCATGTACTCCATGGCGTTCTGATTGAGATGCGCAAGTTGATGCACGGTTGGCCTTTGCAACTGATTCCTCTTTGCAACTGGTTGCTCTAGCACGGTCTGGATTCAACGCGCGTAATTCTCACCAAGCAATCGACTCGACTGTTCCCCATAAGTACATGACCATTGCAAAGAGAATTTTGTTAATCGACGCTGATGATACCCGCCGCGAAACGCGGGTCCCGAATGCTCGAACACGCTGGTTACGATGTGGTGCTCCGAAACAGCCATATCGACGCGGAAAGCTTCGACCACGAAGATCACTTCGACTTAATCGTGCTAACGCTTCATCGCAAGAAGCTCGACGATGCAGCAGCCTACAGTGAAAGGTTACGAAAGCAGAAAGTGAATTTGCCAATCCTGCTGCTCATTGATCATGGAGTGTTCGTGCCGCGCGGTACGCTCAGTCCAAGCATAGAAACAGGTCAACCAGAGGCAATGATTCAGGAGATTGCTTGCATGATTGCGGGGAGTACTCACGTTCGAGAGCTGGACATATGAGATTCCAGCGCTCCCAATGATCAATCCAGTCGTGCGAGTTAAAGGAATAAGTACAGCCAGCTACATTTTCAACTCAGCACCGCCGGACACCCTAACCGGCACCTACACGTTGAACTTCATCGCAGACGCAGAACAGGCAGTGAACTCGGCCCAGTTCGCAATGAAATAATTCTGAGGAGAGATCAATGGGACGGAGGCAAGAGATCGTCCAAGGTAAGGTAATAAGGCGGCCAGCTAAAAGCCAAGCGAGCACGAGAAAATGATGAAAGGATTAAGGCTGCCTATTTGAGGCCCCCGTGCCTTCCACCCGCAACACACCGCCGACCAGCAAAGCTCGGTCGAGCAGCAATAAAAAGCCTCCAGCGGCGCTCGTCCTTCGAGTGCAAAGGTCACGCGGCGTGGAGGCACGTCCGTTGACGCGAACTGGCCGCGCCGCACGGTTTGTTTTTACTGCTATCAGTATTCGTGTCGCAGAGAGGGAGACAAGCGTCTTCTTACGCCTGAGACTCACGCTCGCTCCTAATTTGCGAAAAGGCAGGTATCCTCAAATTCACAAACTAGTTTTCTCGGGATGCCGTCGCACGCTGCATCAGGTTCGACAAAATTTCACGAAGCTGCCGTCTCACATGATGAACTTTCTCGCGCTCCTGTCTCATTAATTGACGCATTCGCACAAGATGCGCTCGGTTGATTCTTGCTCGTTCGATGGTCATGGCCCACTCCGGTGATATTGCCTTGTTATGCCCATTGCGAGAAATCACCTGTGGAGAACGCTGTAGCCACTCATCTATGTCTCTTCTGAAAGCGATGACTGAACTGCGGCGCTTGCCAAGTGGCCGTTGAACTGGGAAGCCTATAGCGGTTTCGTACCGCTGAAGAGTGCGTATGCCCTTTCTGACATAGGCAGAAATTTCCTTCCAAGAATGGAGGATTTCGGCTTGTGAATCGTTCGGCATAGCGGATTCAGACGGAAGAGCGGCGGGTTCTTGCTTTGCCAAAATTGTAACCCTAAACCGACCCCACAATTCAATATGGCAAACCTAGAAAAGCCAATACCACACACATCGACGTACCGAAGCATATGCTGGCGGCTATGTACTCTTCCGTAATTGAAGTACGCTCCAAAACACAAGGTAGCTAACAAAGATCTGAGACGTTAAAGGAAAGCACCCGTATCAACGGCACTGAAAAATCCCATGTGTAAATTGCAATGAACTGGAGTTGAGGCGAGCTTCGGCGAGCCGAAATTTTTTGGTTCCATTATGGTTCCAATAAACCGCACTGAAACCAGTGCAGCGGACAGGGCTAAGCAGTGCATAATCAGCAAGATGACCGTCGCCGAATCCAGCCCTGAAAAGACTGGCCCCTTCCGAATTTTGAAAGAGAAAGTTGGGTGCAATTAGGGTGCGATAACACTTCCCGAGGATTGCTTTGGGCGCTAAATCAGGCGATCCGCGCCGTTGTTTTTCAAGCAATTACCTTTGAAACAACCTCTGTCACGGCAGAGGCCGCGGGTTCGAGCCCCGTCGTCCCCGCCACTTTCCTTCCCCGTCCGTGTGTTTTTTTCTCATGTCCAGAGTCTCATCTTTCGGCGGAGCGAACTCAGTAACACCGTTGCTTCGTCCGCACTTTTGCATCGAGTGTCGAAGTGAATCTTCGCTCAACTCAGATCTTGACGTTCGTACAACATCGGGAAGAACTGACCTTGGACCTTCTCGCCGGCTGGGATTACGGGTATTCCCTGTAGCAGCGGTTCGTTGCTGGCTGAGCGCACGCCATCCTTCATCACGTTAATGACCGTCGCACGACGCGAATGCTCGGAATGGTTCGCGAATGATCCATGCACCAGTCGGGGATGATGGAACGAGGCTTCGCCCTTCTTCAATTCAATCGCGACAGGATGTTGAAACTCACGCCGCTGTTCTTCGTTCAGTACGGCGTTGATGGCCATCATATTTCCTGCTAAGCCAGTGATTGGCAGGTCGGGCCAGCGATGGCTGCCGGCAATGTATTGCAGGCATCCGTTCTCGCGCGTCGAATCATCCAGTCCGATCCAGCAGGTGAGATGTGCGAGCGGTTGAGTCCGCGTCCAGTAAGAGTAGTCCTGATGCCAGGCGACCACTCCCCCGTGATGTGCGGGTTTGCAAAAGAGCTGGTCGTGCCAAAAGCGAACGGCTCCGCCTAAGAGTTGCGAGGCCGGCACTGTAAATGCCGGTTGCCAGAGCAGATCATGAAAGCCGGCGGTGACTCGCCACGCGCCCAGCGCATGAAAGAGGACATGATCAGGATCGGTTGATTCGTTTGAATTGTATTCATAAAACAACTCTCGATCTTCAGGTTGCGCATCGAACAGCCGCGCGAGTTCCTTCCTGAGCGCTTCTACCTGTTCGTCCGACAGAATGCGAATTCCGCTCAGGTAACCATTTTCGTGAAAAAAATTGATCTGCTCTTGTCGGAGCTTGTATTGGGCGATTTCATTCCGATTCCCTTCATGAAAGAGCGAGCCGATGACATGATGATGAATTGAAAGATCGTGTGCCATAGTCAGAGTCGCCTCCACTTTCGCCTCGCTTCGGAAGACGTAATAGATTTGCCCGTCGAATGTTCAGACGACGGCTGATGGTTTTGACGGATCTTGGCCTTGATACGAAAACTATTTTGAAGCCGCCGTTCTTGTGCCGGAACCTCCGCACTTTCCTGCCAAGGGGGATGATCCGCCCGGTAAGAACGTCTTCGTGATCTGCAAAAGCGGGTCGGCAGGGTCCAGCGAAATATTCCAGATCATTGTTCCATCGGCATGTTGGCAGGAATCTTCCAACGTTTCCTGGAAGACCTTGGGCTCAGGATTTCCTTGCTTGTGCCATGATGTCCAATGTGCGTAGACCCCACCGTAAATGGGAAAACGTCCCGCGGCCGCCAGTTTGCTGTTTTCGAGAAATGACGGGAGTCCGGTTGCCTTTTCCAGGTTCACCCACCAGAGCCATACCCCGTCTACGCAGCTTGCCAACCGATCGGCGACTCCGCGATCCAGGTCGTAGATCGTCGGCAGAAATAACAGCTTGGGGTTGATCTTTTGCTTGGCGTTATAGATTCGACAAACGTATTCGCGGGTAAAAGTTTCAGGGCTCACTCCCTGATCGAGGTCATCAATATTGAAACCGCGCATGTGAGGGTATTCGAGCGAGAGCTTGGCAAATGCTTCAGCCCACGCAATATAGTCGTGCGCGTATGGCGCCGATGTGCCCTCGCTAGGAGGCAGGATGACTGGCCATAAGTCGATGCCGGCCGTATTCGCAGCTGCCGCGAATTTCTTGAAGTCATCCCAGGTTCTCGAGGCGTCGCCTCCTACTACAGCAATCTCGCACTGAAAGCCGGCCTGCTTAAGCATTTGAATTGTGCGTTCCACGTCGAGAGTGTGATCGGCTTTCAGCAACGGCACCGACCAAGCGCAAGGTGTGGAGCCCATCGCATTCTCGTTGGCCTCATTAGGTGATTGGCGGGAATGGCTCGCAATTTGAGAGTAAGCACCGCCTGCAGCGAACACGAGCCAGAGAACAGCAACTACGAATTTCTTAGTCACAGCATCCTCCGTTAACCTCTGTACAAGTTTTGAAAATCAATGTGCGCCTCCGTTTGGACGGTAGTACCGAATTCGCCGCTGATAACGAGCGATCAAAGTTTTCAGCGTGTCAGTTGATCCACTTCCTAGATTCACGCTGACGAAAGCGTCTGGAGGCTTTCCTTCCCGGGACAAGAGCTCTGCTGCCTGTAGAAGAGTCGCATGCAACAATGCCGCACCCGCGATGGTCGAAACAGCTCCCAACGCGGCGGTAATCCCCTTGATGCTTACAGCAGCGTCGCCTGGCGGACAGTGGTTATCTAGAACAACGTCGGCAATTTCGAAGAGCCGCTTGCCTGAGGAATGGTGAGAGTTCGATTGCCGCGACTGAGCGGGATTCGTGAGAGCAATCACTTTCATTCCGACCGCTTTCATGCGGACCGCGATCTCTACCGGAAGGGCGTTTCGTCCGGAATTGGAAATCACGATTCCGACATCATTTTGATGGAAATCTGCGGCGCGAATGAGCTCTTCGGCTGATTCCGCGCGGCGTTCGAATTCTGTGCTTTCCACCACTCCCCCTTCAAAGCTCAGCGAGGAACTCAGCATTGGATTTACGGCTACAAGACCACCCGCACGAAAAAAAATCTCCTGGGCCAGCAGTGAGGAGTGGCCAGCTCCGAATACTTGGATAATTCCATTGTGTCTCAGCGCTGCCGCAATCAGTTCCGCCGCCTGGGCAATCTGCTCCAAATTAATTTCATCTAAGACTTTCCGAACAGATGCGAGATAAAGCTCTGCAGAATCCATTTGATCCTTAGTGAAACGAAGTCATGCATGCTAGTTGCAGTTTCAGTTTTTCTCTCCGCGTGTGGTTGGGATTGAAGGCCAATCAACCCAACCACCTTCCAAAAGGTAGGAGCAAGTCTCCAATCGTTTGGTTCCATCGTGCACAATAAACTGCAGCGGGCTGCCGGATGGCGAATGGCTCCACAAGCTCACCCCGGCATATTGACCATCCTTGCGGAGGATGTAGAAGATCATCGAGACATAGCGCAGCCGCTGCATGTCGTGGTTGTAATTGCGAACGATGCGCTGCAGAGCTTCGATTGCCGCTTCTTTCGGAGACATTCCGCGCCGCATGTTCTCCACGATGGTATGGGCGCCGGCGATCTTGATGTTTTCTTCACCGCTGCCAGTTGCGCCCGCCGAGCCAACATCCTGGTCACAAAAACAGCCAGCGCCGATGATGGGCGAGTCTCCTACGCGTCCGGACAGCTTCCATGCAGTTCCACTGGTAGTAGTCGCTCCCGACATTTCACCCTTTTCGTTCACCGCGGAGACGTGAATCGTCCCAGTTGGAGGAAACAGCACGTGCTCAGCCGCAAGAGCGCGATCCTGTGCAGCGATGCCGAAATCCGCCGCCATCCCAATCAACCGCTTACGCCTGAAATTGAGTGACAACGACGAAGAAGCGGGCCGTTCCCACTTTGGGTCGTCGGGACATGGTCCCCACCAATCCTGGTTGGA
>DATEMI010000384.1:0-14907 GCA_035275665.1 Terriglobales bacterium
GAGCTGTTCAGATAATTCGATACACGGCCTGCATGCCAAAACATCAATGCATCTCCAGTCGGGTGAATGAAGTTCGGCAAATTGAGCAGTCTAGAGCGCTAATTGTCCTCGGAGCTTTTTGTTGCTAGATGCTTGTATTGGCAATCAACTCCGCGTCGCTGGAGAGGCGCTTTCCTCAACCTCATGTCCGGGAAGGATTTCCCTTAACGCCCAATCGATGCGATGGACTGCGTCGCGAATGGTATTCAGTTGCAATTCCTGATCCTGGGAGTACGGCAGGTACATTACAGGCTGCAGCGCGTTGCGCACATGGTGATTCATCAACTCGATCACCTGTAGTTTACGTATCAGCTCCCTTTCACTCCGGCGTTCGTAGAAAAATACAACCAACCCAAGCAGCAGCGCGGCAGCGAAATTGTCTATCCAGAGGGTCCAACCGGTGATGCCTTCATGCCGCTGAAGGGCTTCAACGATCATGCCGAGGGAGAACGAAGCAAATGCCAGCAATACGCTGAGAAGACCTTTGCGGAAGCTGACGTGGGCTTTCTGAAGCATGCAGCTATTATCGCGGAAGTAACTTTTCACCGACTGCGGACTTCACCAGGGCGATAATCCCGTTGACCCCAGCTCATACCGAATTCCATATACGCTCACCCCTGCTCCTCCAAGAATTCGGAATTTTCGACATGCAAAACGTAATGTTTTGTTAAAGATACTGCTGGCCCATGACTTGCTTATAGCTGGGATAAGGGAGACTCATGAACCAGGAAATTTCAATCTCGTACAGGGCCGTCAAATCAAAGATCTACAAGTTGATAGACGCTCTGGTCGAAGGCGAAAAGAACGAAGCCGAAGTGCAAGAGTCAATCCGCCGCTGGTGGAAGATGGTGCGCCCAGACGATCGGGCAGTCGCGGAAAAGTACCTCTCGATGGTCCTCAACCGGTCGAATGCCAGCCTGCATGCGATCCGCGATGGCATCCCCGCCTACGAGGCTTTCGAACTCGGACATCAGAATAGCGTGCGTGTCGGGAATCGACAGCCTGCAGCCTAAGGCAGAACAGATCGAAATACGAAGCGGACCTAAATACGGTCCGCTTTTTTCATTGCAGCGATCGCCCTAATTGCGGGCGGGTTCGAGCGACGTGGCAAAGGCGTCGAGCGAAAGCGAGCGCAGCAGGTTGCGCCTCATCCCGCGTTCCACCTCTACGAGGCGCTGTGAGGCGCTGACGATCCAGTCGAAGTCAAGTGACTGAGCGATTCTTCCCAGTTCCCCTTTGATATCCGTGTTACGCACTAGATCAGGTGTGCCGGACTTCAGCATCAGCAGATCTTCAAGCAACGCATAGACAGTCCTAAGCAGACGATCGGTCTGCTCTCGGCCTTCTGCTCCGGCGCGATAGGTTTCAGTCACCTTGAACAGCTCGCTGTGATCGCTCCCTACCACTGCACTGCGCAGAATGGTTAGCGCATGGCTGCGCGCCTCGATGTACTCATCGAGCTTGAAGCTGAGCGCGCGCCCCATGGCTCCGTCCGAGAGCCGCGCGATCAACTCTCGTTGCGGAGCTTTCAGCTCTTTGCGCGAGTTTGCAATCGCCGCTTCGAGTTCCGAAACGGGCAGCGCTCCGAGCGTGAACGTTACGCAGCGGGATCGAATCGTGGCCAGCAATTCGCCGGGATTTGTCGTGAGCAGGATGAGATTCGCGTACTCCGGAGGCTCCTCAAGAACCTTCAGCAGCGAATTTGCAGCTTCCTTCATGAACGACGATTCGGTGAAGATCACGATCTTGTGCCGGGCTTCGACTGGCTTGTAAAAGACCGAATCGATCACCTGTCGCACCTGTCCGACTTTGATTAACATCTGTGGCGGATCAGGTGGAACAACCAGGACCTCCGGATGCGTCTGGATCATGATGCGAGCTTCGCGCTTGTCGGCCTCACGCATTGCTTCGCGTGTCTCAACGGCTTCGGCAAACCGCGCATCCAGATCGTCGCCGTTCGCGATGCGCGTGCAGTTGCTGCAGCGTCCGCAGAAATCAGGCAGTCCGTCCGATTGGGGCTGCTCCAGGCAGTTCAGCGCTTTTGCAACCATCTGCGCCAAAGCGTACTTCCCTGCCCCCTCCGGACCGGCAACGATCACCGCGTGAGGAAAGCGGCCGCGCCCAATCATCTCGCGAATGCGTGTGACGGTTTCCCCGTTGCCGTGGAAATCGCGGAAAGACATCAGGCTCGACTCCCGACCGCTGCCGGCAGCTTGGCCCTACGGTTTCCCAAATGAGGAAAACGCTTATCGATAACCCTTAAAATCTCCGTCTCGACGCTCTGAATCGTTCCCGGCGCAACTCGGACGATTCTCTTCCGTTCGCGACGGGCAATAGTTTCGAAGCCTTTCTGCACCCGGCGAAAGAACGCCGCATCTTCGGCTTCGAATCGTCCTTCCGCCGACGAAGTGATTTTGTTTCGATTACGAGCCCGGCTCACGGCGGCATCCGCATTGGTCTCGAGCAACAGAGTCAGATCGGGCCACAGGTCGCGGCAGAGTTCGCGATGCAGGTTCAAGACCACCTCAGATCCAAGCCGCCGACCCTGCCCCTGATAAGCCTCCGTGCTGTCGGTATAGCGATCGCAAAGCACAATTTTTCCCATCTTGAGTGCCGGCTGGATCACTTCTTCCACGTGTTGAGCGCGATCGGCAAACATCAGCGCGAGTTCTGCATGGGAAGAAAGGCCGGCGGTCCTGGAGTCGAGCAAAATCTCACGAATGCGCTCGCCGACGGCACTCCCTCCTGGCTCGCGCGTAGCCAGAACATCCAAGCTGCGAGCCTTAAGATTCTCCGCCAGGCGCGCAAGCTGTGTAGTCTTCCCACAGCCATCCAGGCCCTCAAATGTAATAAGAATGCCGCGCCCTGAGCGCATGGCAAGAGTCTAGCACCGGCTGTGATGCGCACATCGGCGCAACTCCGTCGTGCTAGTATTTCGCGGACAAGCTGGAGGAGTTATGCCAAGACTTGGCGATGACATCGATGACTACTGCTCACGCTGCAAACGCACCACAGATCACTCAGTCGTGACCATGGCTGCAGAAGAAGTTCAGAAGACCCGCTGCCGAACCTGCGGCAGCGAGCACTCTTATCGCCAGAACAAAGGCGGAAAGAAAGAGATGAGTGCTCAGGAGGCATTCCAGAAAGTGCTCTCCAGCGTCGCCGGCCAGATGCCGGAAAAACAGAACCGGCGCCGGTAGGCGGTGGGCCGGAGATGGCCGGATGGCCAGCTCCGGACGGACGATGCTCCAAACAGAAACCGGAATCGCAGCCGCAACACAAGTGGTAGCCCCACCGGCTGCCGCCGGCGAGTCCGTCACTGCCTCGCAAACTCCCGTGCCGCTGCGATCCGCCGCGATACGGCTGGGTGTGAGTGGAACAAAATCTCCACCAGTCGCGAAGGCGTCTTCTCCGATAGATTCTGCGCGCTCAGCTTATCCATTGCAGTGATAAATGGATTTACACTGGCCACCGATGTCCAGCAGTAGCGATCTGCCTGACGCTCATTGAAGCGCGAGTACGCATTCAGTGCGGGCATAAGAATGAGTGAGAGCGCTGCAGAGACTAGCGCGAGCAGGGGCAGGTTCGCGAAATCCGAGAGCGTCGCGAACATGCGTCCCGGTCCCGTAGCGTAGCGCAGTGCTTCGTTCGCTGCCCAGAATCCCACGAACGTTACTGCCATCTGAAGGAGAATGCTCTTGAAAATATGCCCGTGCACGTGGTGACCAAGTTCATGCGCGAGGACAGCTTCGATCTCGTCCTCTGAATAATTCTGCAAAAGCGTGTCGGCAAGGATAATGCGACGCGTATTTCCCAAACCGGTCAGCGCAGCATTGGCTTTCTTGCTCTTCTCCGACAACTTCCATTCGTACACGCCGCGGACATGCGTTCCTGCGCGTTCACTCAAGCGCACCAAACGATCACGCAATGACTGGTTTTCCAGCGGAACGAACTTATAAAAGATCGGAAACAGGATCACCGGTGCAAGTTGCGCGAATACCACGAACAGTGCCGTGAAAGCTGCCCAGGAGATCAGCCACCAGTGCTGGGGCGAACTGCGAATGATCCAGTACACCAGCTCGCCCAGGAGGGAAATCAAAACGAGTCCAACCAGCCAGCCTTTCACCTCGTCCAGAGCCCAGGACGCGGTGCTCTGATTGGAGAGATGAAACCGATGCTCGAGACGGAAGCTGTAAATATCCAGCGCGAGGCTTAGGCCCTTGCTGATGACGGTAAGCAGCAGCACGTAAAAGAAGAGTGCGAGTACGTAATGCTGGTGCGCCAACCGAAGGGCAACATCGCGCAAATCGCCCGTCCAGCCAGTCGCTAGCAGCACGATGAGGAAGGCGATCCCGAGTGAAGTATCGAAGACAGACAGCCAGCGCCGAATGCGGCTGTATTGCCGCGCTTCGGGCGTGTCTTCGCTCTGCGGGGGAGGTGAGGTCACAGTCTGCGAGTTTTCCGCGATTGTCATAGTGACAGAACCGCCGCCAGTAGGCGCGGGGTCGGAGATGGCCGAATGACCATCTCCGAGAGCATCATGCTACAAACATTATCGTTCAGCGCAGCCGCACAAAACGTGTCTGCCCCACCGGCTGCCGCCGCCGGTTCCGTCAGCGCGCCGCCGTTCCAGCCAGTTCTCCCTCATACACAAATGCCTCAGCTGACTTGAGCAACTGCTGCACAACTTCCGGCGAACCCGCTTCCGAGTACACGCGCAACAGAGGCTCCGTTCCCGAGGCGCGCAGCAACAACCACGATTCCGCTGGAGGCGCTGCGGTGCCAGGCTTACCCTTGGGGGCGTCAAGGAAGAACTTCACGCCGTCGAGGGTTTCGACGCGCAGCACTTTATATCCACCGATCTCGCTTACGCCGCTACGCGCGCGGCTGATCGCCGAATCCTTCAGCTCGTTGGGAATGTGCATGTCGAGACGCGCGTAATAATGCTCGCCGTACTTGTCCTGCAGATCCTGCACGAGCTGAGCGAGCGTGCGCTTTTCTTCTGCCATGACATTCGCGATGAGCAAGGCATTGAGAATACCGTCCCGTTCTGGGAGATGGCGCGTGATGCCGATGCCTCCCGACTCTTCGCCACCAACGAGAATCTCGCGCTCCAGCATGAGGTCGCAGATATTCTTGAACCCGATGCCGCACTCATGCAGCTTGCGTCCGTGCTCAGCGGCGATGCGGTCGAGCATCTTTGTCGTGTTGAACGCGCGCACCACTTCGCCCGGCCATTTCTTGCGTTCCAGCAGCCAGCGCAGCAGGATCGAGTAAATCTTGTGCGAATCGACGTAGCTGCCGTCTTCGGAGACGGCGCCGATGCGGTCCGCATCGCCATCGGTGATCAATCCACCGTGGCAGCGCTCGCTCACAACCATCTCCTGCGCCATGCGCACGTGCGGCTCGATCGGCTCGGGATTGATTCCGGGAAACAGCGGATTCACCTCAGAGCGAATCTCGACGTGCTTGATTCGGCGCTCGGCGAAGATGCCTGCGAGCACACCGCGTCCGGCTCCGTACATAGAGTCAATCAGGAACTTGAAACCGGCAGAGCTGATCTTGTCGAGATCGGCAAACTTCTTGATGGCTTCAATATAGGGAGCTTTGAAATCGGTGTCGGTGATCGTTCCCTTTTTTGAACTTGCAGCAACAGGCTTATCCAACTCCGCCTCGATCGCCTGCATGATTGACGGACGCCCCGAGCCGCCGTAATAGGCCTTGTACTTCACGCCATTCCAATTAAATGGATTGTGGCTTGAAGTGATCATTACTCCTCCGGCAGCTCCGAAATGCTTCACGCCAAACGAAAGCGCAGGAGTGGGTGTGTAGTCGTTCGCCAAGCGGACGTTGATGCCCGCTGAAGCCAGCACTTCGGCTACGGTCTGGGCAAACATACGTGAGCCGAAACGTGTGTCGTAGCCGACCACCAGGCCTCGACTGCTGTCTTCATACCTCAATACATAATTAGCGATCGCCGACGCGGCTCGGCGAACATTCGCGACGGTATAGTCTTCGGCGATCACTCCCCGCCAGCCGTCGGTCCCGAATTTGATTGGTTGCATATATATGGATAGAAGACCCTGTAGTTTATTCGATCAGCTCTACTTCAGATGCAATCGGTTAAGTTAGATGCAGAGCTGCTGGTTGCACCGACAACTACGGATGAAAAACTTGCCATCGTGGAGGAACTCAGTCACATCAAAGAAGGACCTTGCCAGATTGGGCTTTTATTTTGCCTTTCATTCGCCTAAAATTGATTTAATGCAACTCGCGATTGATTTGGCTGAGGATAGACTCTCGAACCGGACTACCCTGTTAGTAAATAGCGCGACGCATCAGTAGCGCCCTATTGTGGAGATCCGGAGGCAATCCGCAAGATGTGCCGGATTAGAACTTTCAATCCGCAAGGATGTTGCGTATCAAAAATGCAGTTCCGCGGATTTATTGGCGCTAAGTATTGAGTTTTGCGGATTTTAGCAAAAAAGGGGAGGGGGTACCTAACAGACGAGGTCTGATGTCAAGCTTAACCATTGAAATTCCGACCTCACTGGCCTGGGCTCATCCCATCGTGCAGGAGTGGTTTGTCCGCAAATTCGGTACTCCGACTGAGCCCCAGGAAGAAGGCTGGCCACACATCCTCGGTGGCCGCTCAACGCTGATCTCAGCTCCGACGGGATCGGGTAAAACTCTATCCGCGTTCCTCGCATGTATAGATCGCCTCGTTCGAAAGGCTGTTTCCGGCGCGCTGGAAGACCGGATCGAGGTCCTCTATATTTCGCCGCTGAAGGCGCTCGGTAATGATATCCAGAAGAACCTCGAACAGCCATTAGCCGAGATCGCCGAACTAGCCGGCCAGCGCGGCTATCTCATGCCGCAGATTCGGACGTTCGTCCGGACTGGCGACACACCGCCCGCCGATCGGCAGCGGATGCTGAAGTCTCCGCCGCACATCCTCGTAACGACGCCTGAATCGCTGTACATCTTGCTCACGGCAGAACGTAGCCGCGAACTTCTGCGCGACGTCGAGACCGTGATCGTCGATGAGATCCATGCCATTGCCGACGACAAACGTGGCGCACACCTGGCTATTTCCTTGGAACGGCTTGATGCACTGGCTCATCGCAAGCCCGTCCGCATCGGCCTTTCGGCGACGCAGAAGCCGATCGAACTCGTCGGCGAATTTCTCGCTGGAGCTTCGGGCAAGCCGGAAATTGTGAACGTCGGCCACAAGCGCAGGCTGGATTTTGGGGTGGAAGTACCCCCAAGTCCGCTCGCGGCGGTAATGACCAACGAAATGTGGGACGAGGTCTACGATCGCCTCGTGCAGCTCATCGAGCAGCACAAGTCCACGTTGATCTTCGTCAATACCCGCTCATTCGCTGAGCGGATTGCGCACGCACTGGCCGACAAACTCGGCGAAGACGCCGTTGCCGCACACCATGGCAGCCTTTCGCGCAAGCTGCGACTGAATGCTGAATCTCGCCTGCGTAAAGGCGAACTGCGGGCGCTGGTCGCGACTGCATCGCTCGAACTCGGTATCGACGTCGGCCACATCGATCTCGTCTGTCACATTGGCTCTCCTCGCTCGATCGCGGTAATGCTCCAGCGCGTCGGACGCGCAGGACACTGGCGTGGGGCCATCCCCAAAGGACGCATCTTCGCCACCACGCGCGATGAACTCATCGAGTGCGCTGCATTGGTGCGAGCCATTGAGTCGAGTGAACTCGATGCGCTCATCATCCCTGACTCTCCACTCGATGTGCTGGCACAGCAGATCGTCGCCATGTGTGCCGCCGAAGATTGGCCCGAGCACCAGCTCTTTGAAGTAGTGCGGCAAGCGTACCCATATCGCAACCTCAGCAGCGAGGATTTCGATGAGATCGTGACCATGCTGTCGGACGGCATCGCCGCAAGCCGCGGACGTTACGGCGCTTACCTGCATCGCGATCGCGTGAACGGCGTTCTCAAAGCCCGTCGCGGCAGCCGCATGATCGCCGTCACTAATGGCGGGGCCATCGCCGACAACTCCCTTTATACGGTCGTTGCTCTTCCGGAAGAAGCGATGGTCGGCACGCTGGATGAAGACTTCGCCGTCGAAAGCCAGCGCGGCGACATCATGCTGCTGGGCAGCACGAGCTGGCGCATTCATCGCGTCGAATCCGGCGGACGTGTGCTGGTAGAAGATGCGCAGGGCGCCGCCCCAACCATTCCCTTCTGGCGTGGCGAGGCTCCCGCACGAACGGCTGAGCTCTCCCATCAGGTTGCATTCATTCGCGCCAAGGTCGATGAACTCACGCCCAACATCACGCCGGTTGGCATCTCGCGGCATATTCCCGAAGTGGCGGCCGCGGTCGAGTGGCTGAAAAGCGAATGCCACGTCGACGATTCGGGCGCGGAACAGATCGTCGAGCATATCGTGACTGGTCGCGCTGTTCTCGGCGCAGTTCCTACACAAACGACGCTCATCGCCGAACGCTTCTTCGATGAAGGCGGCGGCATGCAGCTTGTCATCCATGCTCCTTTCGGCGCCAGAATCAACAAAGCGTGGGGGCTCGCACTCCGCAAGCGCTTCTGTCGCTCGTTCAATTTCGAACTTCAGGCCTCCGCCACTGAAAACGGGCTGAACATCGCTCTCGCTGAACAGCACAGCTTTCCTCTGGCAGACGTTTTCGAATTTTTGCGCGAGGAGAACGTTCAGGAAGTGCTGGAGCAGGCTGCGCTTCCCTCTCCCATTTTCAAAACCCGCTGGCGCTGGGATGCCGGTCGCTCCCTGGCTCTGCTTCGGTACCGAAATGGAAAAAAAGTTCCACCACAAATTCTGCGTATTCGTTCCGATGATCTCCTCGCGGCTGTCTTTCCTGACGTAGCCGCGTGCCAGGAGAACATCGAAGGCGACATCAAAATTCCCGATCATCCGCTCGTCCGCGAGGTGATGAAGGACGTGCTCACCGAAGCCATGGACATCGAGGGCCTCAAACATGTAATTCGCGGAATGAGCGATGGCTCGATTCGCCTGCTCGCCGTCGATACGCCGATTCCCTCGGTCTTCTCGCACGAAATTCTGAACTCTGCGCCATACGCGTATCTCGACGACGCTCCGCTGGAAGAGCGCCGCGCGCGCGCTGTCGAGATGCGCCGCACATTACCGCCCTCGGTTTTAGAAGAAGTCGGCGGACTGGACGCCGGCGCGATCGAACAGGTTCGCAGCGAAGGTTGGCCGGATGTGCGAGATCCGGATGAACTCCACGATGCTTTGCTCACACTGGTTGCGATTCCAGAAGATCTCTCGGCGCTGAACATTGATGCTCCGGAATTGGAGCCTACCCACCAGCGCGGGAGCATCAATTGGCTGGAGCACCTCCAAGAGCTGCAGCGCCAGAAGCGCGCCACTCGCGCGCGAGTTGGCGACAATTATTTCTGGGTCGCCGCCGAGAAGTTGTCGAGCTTCCGTGCACTGTATCCCAATTCAGAACTGAATCCGCCGATCGACTCCGCCGAGCGCGAGACGCCGACTGCTGATGACGCTCGCCTGTCGATGATGCACGGCTGGATGATGCACTCCGGTCCAGTTACCGCCGAACAGCTTGCTACTGTGCTTCAGCAGTCGATCAACGAAGTCGATATTGCCTTACTGCGACTCGAATCCAAAGGCTCGATCCTTCGCGGCAAATTCGCGCGTCATGATGGCGTAACAGAGTGGTGCGATCGCCGGCTGCTGGCGCGCATTCATCGCCTCACCCTCGGCGTACTACGCAAGCAGATCGAGCCCTCGACTCCGGCGCAGTTCATGCGTTGGTTGCCGCGCTGGCAGCACGTCGCGCCGGGGACACAACTCAGCGGCGAGCGTGGCCTGCTCGAAGTCCTGCGCCAGCTTCAGGGATTTGAAATCCCAGCGAACGCATGGGAGCGGCAGATCTTGCGCCAACGCTTGCGCGAGTATGACTCGGCGCATCTCGACAACCTGTGCCTCACAGGAGCGGTGGGCTGGGGCAGACTCTCGCCGCATCCGGCGACGCTCGAAGCAGCTGCCGGTGGCAATCGTCGTGTGGTGCCTACGAGCGTTGCTCCGGTCACCTTCTTCATTCGCGAAGAATCGGAGTGGATGAGCGCCGCTCCACATCAGCAGCCGACTGACATCGAGCGATGCTTAAGTCCAGTCGCGGCCGAGGTCCATACCTATCTGCAATCCCGTGGCGCATCGTTCTTTGCCGACATCGTCCGCGGTACAGGAAGATTGAAAGCCGAAGTCGAAACCGGGCTGTGGGAGCTCGTAGCTGCGGGCCTGGTTACAGCCGATGGCTTCGACAACCTTCGCACGCTGATCGCTCCCAAGCGTCTGCACAATAACACCCGCTACAAGCGTCCGCGACACGCCGCGGGCCGATGGACTCTGCTGCGCACCGAGCCGGCCGGAGACTACGCCGTTGGTGTGCAAGGTGCGTGCCGCATGTTGCTGGCCCGCTATGGAGTGGTCTTCCGCGAACTACTGACCCGCGAATCCGTGCTGCCGAAGTGGCGCGAACTTTTGATCGCCTTCCGCCGCTTGGAAGATCGGGGCGAAGTACGCGGAGGTCGATTCGTCTCCGGCTTCATCGGCGAACAATTCGCGCTTCCAGAAGCTGTCGAATCACTGCGCGCAATGCGCTCCGCTCCCATTTCGGGAGAGACGATCGCCATCTCTGCAGCCGACCCGCTGAACCTGGTCGGAATCATCGTTCCCGGCGAGCGCGTTCCAGCGATTTCGGGCCACACAGTGAGCTTCCGCGATGGAAATGCCGTCGAGCCCGGATCTGTGGTCAGTCCTGCGATGCAGGTGTTAGCTACAGGATCCAATGGCGACTGAGCAGAAGAGATCCATCGAATCCTCGTCGGGCGATCGACTCGTCGAAGATGTCGACTTCTACATCGAAAACGGCCTTTATGTTTTCACCGAGCACTACCTGCTGAAACGCGGCTACTGCTGCCAATCCGGATGCCGGCATTGTCCTTATGGCTTCGCCCGCGGAAAGGTTACCGCAAATAAATAGGGCGGCTCGAAAGCCGCCCTGTTGAAGTTGAAATCAAAATTAGTGGTTCATGCTGCTGTTGTTATTGGCCGAGCTGCTAACTTTGATGTGGTCTTTTACCTTCTTGCCGTTGGCATTTTCCTTCGCGATGCGGACAGCTTCTTTACGATCCTGCGAGCTGTTCGCCGTTCCGCTCAGTTCGATGTTGCCTTTCGCATTGGTGCTCACGGTCACGCCAGAGAGGTTCGAGTTCTGCTGCAGAGCAGACTGAATCTTGCTGGTCGCATCGCCGCCCATGTCACTCTGCGGAACGCCAGACGCGGAGCTCGAAGAAGCTGCGCCGGTCTGTCCGCTCGTGCTGCTGGACGGATTCTGGCTCTGGTCAGCAGAGGATGAGCTGGAAGGCGTAGTCGACTGCGAAGAGCTGGGTGACGTGGATTGCGAAGAAGAGGTGGAAGGAGAAGTTGAGCTCTGATCGGACTGCGGCATCGAGGAGGATGAGCTGCTGCTGCTCGACGGGCTGCTCGAACTTGAGCTGCTCGACGGGCTGGACGAAGTTGAAGGCGTCTGGCTCGTCGAAGGCGAAGTGCTCTGCGAGCTGCTCGAGGCCGAAGGAGCCGTGCTCTGATCAGACTGCGGCAGAGTGGAGCTGCTCGAAGGACTGGTTGAACTTGGAGCGCTGGTGCTCGGACTCGCCGTTTGTCCGCTGCTGCTCGTACTGGTACTCGGCGCTGCAGTGGTCGCGGTGGAAGACGACGATGACGGCGCCTGGCTGATCGTTGATGGGAGTTGATCTGACTGCGGCTGAGCCGACGTTGGATTCTGCGACGTGCTCTGCTGCGCGGCCGGTGTTTGCGATTGATCCGGAGTGGTGCTACTCGATGTGCTGGGCGTCGCTGTTGAACTTTGAGCAAGCGCAAAACCAGCGCTCATCGCCAGTACCATTCCTAATCTGTACAGGTTCTTCTTCATTCGGTTACTCCCTCTGATGTGAGTGATTGGTTTGCCTGCTCAACGAAGCGCGCGGTAACGCGGCCGACAGACAAGGATTGGTGACAGCAGGCCATTGGTCGCAGTTGTTGTGATGGGCCGGGTGCACGGGGGGTTGACACGGTTTTAGAAAATTCGAGAGCTGCTGGAAGGCGAATAGGTTTTGCCTTGCATTCGCTTGCAATGCCAGAGTCATGGACCCAATGGACTAAGCGGACCGTCGTGGACGCAAGGGGACTGGCTACAGGGCTTGTTTCAAGCACGCAACTCTTCGAGAAAACCGTGTTTGTACGGATAGGTTCGCCGGCGAGCCTGCTAATCGAGGAGGAAGCAATGAAACGTACCATTTTGGGACTCGCACTTGTGGGGCTGATGGGCGCCGGCTCGCTGATGGCGCAGGATCGAGACGATTGGCGTCCGAATCGCGACGTTCGCCATGACTATGCGGACCGCCGCGGCGACTACCGCGACATGCGAAATGATCGCGCAAAGATCGCACATGATCAATGGGAGCTTCGTCGAGACCTGCGCAATGGCAACTACGCTGGAGCACGCGAGGAACGCCGGGAACTGCGCAGCGAAAACCGCGACATCAACCGAGATCGCCGCGACGTCCATCGTGACACCCGCAACATCCGCAGCGATCGATTTTGGGGTTGGCGCTAAGTAGTAAGGACGACGAACAGCGCGGGAGGGGCAGCCCTGGAGGCTGCCCTTTCTTTCGCACCAGCTCCTATGATTCCAAGGTGGCATTCATCGTGATCTTCGTATTTAGCAACCGCGAAATCGGACAACCGGCTTTCGCATCGCCCGCGGCTTTGTCGAATGCTGCTTTGTTCCCGCCCGGGATACGGGCTTTCACCTCCAGATGACTTTCCGTCACCGTGAATCCTTTATCGGTCTTCTCAAACGTGAGCGTGCACTTGGTATCGACGCTCTGCGGAGTGATATTCGTCTTTCCCAATTCGGCACTAAGTGCCATAGAGAAGCATCCAGCATGAGCCGCCGCAATGAGCTCTTCCGGATTGGTTCCCGCCCCATTCTCGAACCTCGTACTGAATGAGTACTGCGTATTAGAAAGAACTCCGCTGGCGGTCGAGACGGTGCCTTTGCCCTCCTTCAGTCCACCCTTCCACTGCGCGCTGGCCGTTCTCTGCATGATCTTGCTCCTTGGTGTGTCGAAGTAAAACTATTCAGCATAACAGGGAGAAAACGTTGCCGGCTTTCGGCGGTCCGCTTTCGGCTACACCCTCGTTCCCGACCTGGAATTCTCAGTAAAAATCTGAGCAGCTCAGATAGAAACCGCAGGCTGTGCAGACAAGCTTGCAGCGAGATTCAGTCAGCCGGGAAGAGCAGTTCGGGCAGTAAACGCTAGTGTCCAGCTTTTCTTTTTGCTTGCTCGGCTTGTCCTCGGTTGTTCTTTCCATGGTCATTTCTGAAACAGGCGCAGCAGCACCACACCATGGCCAGGCACGGTGACGGTATAGTCCGACTTTCCTATTTTTACTTCCGAGTGCGACCAAAGATCTCTCGCCTTCTTGGGCGCAGACTTCAGTCCCAAATCGGACCACTTGACGGTGATCGGCGCATCCGTCGTCGCGCGATTGAACAGTGCTACTGCAGTGGCTCCTCCAGCCAGGGAACGCGACCATACCTCCTGATCGCCGTTCTTCGAGACACGTTTTGCTTGGTGGCCTTCAGGGTCCTGATCGATCGCGATCACTTCTTTGTTGGTAAGAATGTCGTGAATCGCAGGAGTCATGTTGCGAAGATCGTTCCCGGCAATCAGCGGCGCTGCGAGCATCGACCAAAGACTCATGTGCGTGCGATACTCCGTATCCGTCATGCCGCCATTGCCGACCTCGAGCATGTCAGGATCGTTCCAGTGTCCGGGAGCAGCATACGGCGCGAGCTCATCCTGGTTGAATCCTATCCTGGTCATCGAATCCCATGAATCGCGGATGTCGCCAGTCGTGCGCCAGAGATTTCCGCTCACATCGGGTCCCCACTTCCACACATCCTGTCTCCCATATTGGCACAGGCTGTAGACGATCGGACGCCCACTGGCCTGCAGCGCGTCGCCCATCTTCTGATACACGGCTTGCATTTCGTCATCTTTATAGATATTGCGCGCTCCGCACCAGTCATACTTCAGGTAGTCGATGCCCCACCCGGCGTACGTCTTCGCGTCCTGCTCCTCGTGTCCGTAGCTGCCTTCGTATCCAGCGCACGTGTTCGGACCTGGCGAGGAATAGATTCCTATTTTGAGACCTTTGCTGTGCACGTAATCGGCCAGAGCCTTCATGTCAGGAAATTTCTTGTTGGTCTGGATGTTCCCCTGCGCGTCTCGGTCTGCCTCCCAGGTGTCGTCGATGTTAATGAAGGTATAGCCTGCATCTTTCATACCGCTGCTGACCATTGCATCGGCGATCGATCGCACGGTTGCGTCGTCAACGCGTCCGGCGAACTTGTTCCAACTATTCCAGCCCATCGGCGGAGTCTTCGCGAGTCCGTTGTAAGGAACTTTTTGCAGCGCAGGCGGCGGAATACGCGCAGGCATCGCCCCTTCGCCTTCCGGCGCGCGATGTGCGACCACTTCCGTCAGCGGAGCTTCGGGCCGGCGGCGCGTGGACATGTGCAACTCATCGCCGACCAGCTTGCCCTCGTACACGACATGACGTTCGTTGTTGCCGTCCTGCATCGTGCAGGTTAGCGTGAAATTATCTGCAGTACCTGTGCTGGTGCAGTTGGGAAAGTAGAACTGCGTAATGCGGAGGTGTCCCGTAATCTGCGAACCTTCCTGCTTCAAGTCGAAGTAGGTCTTGCGCACATAGCCATCGGACGAAGGATTGTCAGCTACCCAGTTGCC
>DATEMI010000385.1:0-4949 GCA_035275665.1 Terriglobales bacterium
CACCAGGATGGGATCGTCCGGTCTGTGTCCGGTGAGCTTCAGGCCCAAATAGGCTTTCACAGTTGCGCTGATGTTCGAGGGACCACCGTGATAAATCGGCCATCCGCCATCTTCGTTCTGATGGCGAATGATTTCCCGCGCAGCTTTTTGCAGCCGGACTTCGTCCCGAGTGCCGAGCAGCGTGTGCAGCAGGATGTAATCGGATTCGAGCGTGGTATCGGCTTCGAGTTCGCCACACCAGAAGCCTTCGGGATCTTGAGTTGAGAAGAGGACGCGACGCGCGCCATCCACCGCTGCGGCTACGCGGCTGGCGATGTCATCGATTTTGCCAAACACCATCTGCACAGGGCGACGGGGGGATTCGTCCATAGCTTTATTCCGCGGCGACGGCAGTCTGGGAGGGCGCGGCTTGAATTGCGGCCACGATCTCCGGCGGAAGTCCGAAACGAACGTTCTCCGCCATGATCTCGACTTCCTCAACGCGGTTGAAGCCCTCCTTTGTGGAGAGATACTCAACCACTTCTTCCACCAGGCACTCCGGAGCCGATGCTCCGGCCGTCAACGCAACCGTCTTCACGCCTTCCAGCCATTCCGGACGAATTGCGCGGCAGTTCTCAATCAAGTACGCAGGAGTCTCGAGACGAGTTGCAACTTCGACCAGGCGGTTCGAATTGGAACTGTTTTCCGAACCGACAACCAGCAGCAGATCGGCCTGTGGGGCGACATTCTTCACTGCAATTTGACGGTTCTCAGTCGCGTAGCAGATGTCCTGCGCGTGGGGCCCGTGGATCTTAGGAAACTTGCGCTTCAAAGCTTCGATGATGTCTTTAGCTTCGTCGAGCGAGAGCGTCGTTTGCGTGAGATACGCTACGCGTTCCGGATCGGGAACATGCAAGTTGTCGACCTCCCTGGGAGAGCTGACAACCTGCGTAACCTCCGGCGCCTCGCCCAGCGTGCCGATGATCTCGTCGTGATCGCGGTGCCCGACAAGGATCAGTGAATTGCCCTGCTTGGCGAACTTGATGGCCTCGACGTGAACCTTGGTCACGAGCGGACAGGTTGCGTCGATCACCTTCAGCTTGCGTGCCTTGCTGGATTCGCGAACTTCCGGGGCAACGCCGTGCGCGCTGTAGATGACGCGAGCGCCTTCAGGGACGTCTTCGACGCTATCCACGAAGATCGCACCCTTAGCCGCCAAGTCATCGACGACGTAGCGGTTGTGCACGATCTCTTTGCGAACGTAGATCGGAGCACCAAAGGTTTCGAGCGCAATGCGCACGATGTCGATGGCGCGCACCACACCGGCGCAAAATCCTCGCGGCTTGAGCAGCAGGACAGTCTTTTGTTCAGTTGGCAGGGTCATTCCTTGTCTCTAAGTATAACCGTGAACGGACAGCAATCCCATTTCAAAACTAATGGCCAGAATTGGGCCAGTCAATGCAAGTGCATGAAATGGCGTGGATTAACAGCGGGCTGCATTTTTGGTGGTCCCAACGGAACTGCGTTTTCACCAGGAGGCACGGAGTACACCGAGAACATGGGGTTTTGTAAGTGTTTTGTTCGTAATACGCTGGGACTTGGGGAGGAAGTCACCACAGCCGAAGTCAAATCACACAACAGCGTTCCTCCGTGTTCTCTGTGGCTTCGTGGTGAATCATGCGTTTGCCTTCAACATCTGCTCAGCGTGCTTTAGAGAAGCGTCAGTCAGCTTCGCGCCGCTCAACATACGTGCGATCTCCTCCTTTCGTTCTTTCGGATCGAGTGGCCGGATGGTTGTGCGTGTCCGTCCAGCGGATTCATGTTTTTCGATCAAGAGGTGATGATCTGCAAAAGAAGCAATCTGCGGCAGGTGCGTGACACAGAGGACCTGGTTGTGTGCTCCTAAAACCTTCAATTTCTTTCCAACTGCTTCAGCTGCACGGCCGCCGATGCCGGTATCGATTTCGTCGAACACGAGAGTGCGCTCGGATTTCGACCGCTTTGGTTTCCCGTTGCCGTTCGTACGCGTGGTTCCCGATTGGACACTAGCCTTCAGCGCCAGCATCACGCGCGAGAGTTCGCCGCCGGAGGCGATTTTTTCTATCGGGCTAAGCGGCTCGCCGGCATTTGTGGCGATCAGATAGGTGACAGCATCGACACCGGTTGGCGACCAGTTCGTACCATCTTCCGAAGTTTGAACTTCCACATGGAAGCGGGCCTTCATGGCTAATTCGTTGATCTCGGCTTCGGTAATCTTCTCCAATTTGCGCGCCGCGGCGGCTCGGCAGCGAGAAATAGAACGCGCTTCTGAGAGGTAAGCTTCCGCGGCGCTTTCGAGTTGTTTACGCAAGCTGCGGAGAATTTCGTCGCGATTCTCCACTTCGTTCAACTTCTGCGTGAGATCCTCCGCGAACTCAAGGATTTCCTCGACACTGCTCCCATATTTGCGACGCAGCCGATCAATCACGGCAAGGCGATCTTCGATTTCGGCGAGGCGCTCAGGAGAGGCATCGATCTTATCGGCATAGTTGCGGGCAGAAGCGCTTACGTCTTCGATATCGGCCTTTGCCGAGTACAAGGTCTTCAGGAATTCTTCGAACTGGGCATCGTATTTGGCCAGGTCCTCGACCTGGCGCATTGCCGTTCGCAGCGTGCTAAGCACAGAAGTCGGGGATTCGTAGAGCAAGTCGTAGGCGGTGTTAGCGAGCGAGTAGAGCTTCTCGGAATTCATGAGGACGCGGCGCTCAGTTTCAAGGCGTTCATCTTCTCCAGCCACGAGCTTTGCCGCATCGATCTCACGCTTCTGAAAAGCCCAAAGATCGACGAGACGGAGACGGTCCTGCTCACTGCGTTGGAGTTCGTCGATACGTTCGCGCAGCTCTCGCCAATTCGCGTACTTTGCCGCCAGAGATTCAGTGGAAACTGCTGCATATGAATCGAGCAGTTTCAGCCGTGCCACCGGATCAAAGGCGAGGACGGTCTCATTCTGCGCGTGGATAGCCGCGAGCTCAGGGGCTAATTGCTTTAAAACAGAAACTGTCGCGGGCTGATTGTTGATCCAGACACGGTTTTTGGTCCCGATTTCTCGCTTCAGGATGAGTTCTTCCGAGGCGCTTTCCAGGCCGTTCTCGTCGAGGATGCGTGCGATCTGGGGAGTGTCTACATGGAAGACGCAGCTTATGGTCGCCTTGTCGGTGCCATGCCTGACGACTTCGGGCGATGCTTTGTCGCCCATGAGCAGAGCAAGTGCGTCGATCAGGACGGATTTTCCTGCCCCGGTCTCGCCGGTGAGCAGATTCAGTCCCGGGCCGAACTCGACGACGACTTGGTCGATGACGGCATAGTTTTCGACGCGAAGTTCGACGAGCATCAGGCGAAGAATAGCTTCATTCGAAAGCGTAAACAATCGGTTTCACCACGGAGCCACGGAGGACACAGAGGAAAACAGGGCAAGAACTCAAAGACGCTGATGGGTTCTGAAATCTGGTGTTCTGAATGAACGTGCAACTCGGCTTGCCCTTCTCCGTGTCCTCCGTGGCTCCGTGGTGAAAGGCAAGCACATGTACTTCCGTGATTCTAAGAGCCGACTCTCTTTGCCATGCAGAGTAGCGGTTTGTTACCTTTAAGAGAGGCATACATGACGTACTCCCCCGCCTTATTAGGCTTTGCTACAGACCTTGGAAATTTAGTTGCCCAGACTGGACCGGTGGCCAAGCTGGTCCTCATCATTCTGCTCTTTTTCAGCATTCTTTCCTGGTCGATCATCCTCTCCAAGTGGTCTAAATTCCGACGTATGCGGACCCAGAGCGGCCGCTTCCTGCGCGCCTTTCGCAAAGCGAACGGACGCCTGCAGGACGTTTCATCGGTTTCCGAGCAGTTCAAGCCCAGCCCATTGGTAGCTGTCTTCGAGGGTGGATACGACGAATTTCGTCGCCAGGCCGGTACGCGGAACATCACAGCGGTACAGCGAGCGACTCAGATTGCGTCTTCAGAAGAGATGACGCAAATGGAATCTCGTCTGCCGTGGCTCGCCACGACGGGCGCCGTCACCCCGTTCGTGGGCCTATTCGGCACTGTGTGGGGGATCATTGATGCGTTCCAAGGCTTGGGCAACGCAGGTGCGGCGACGCTGCGAGCGGTAGCGCCCGGAATATCTGAAGCGCTGATCACCACGGCAGCAGGCCTCTTCACGGCAATTCCAGCGGTTATCGCCTACAACCAATACATGCAGCAGATTCGCGAGTTTGGCGCGCGCATGGACGACTTCGGCCTGGAACTGCTAAATACCGTTGATCGTCCTGTGGCGCAGCCCCCGCAGCCCGCAAGGCAGCGGGAGAGCGTCGTTCTGGAAGAAAGATAGTTTTCACCACTGAGACACGGAGGCACTGAGAAAGACAAAAGAATTTCGGGACCGTGGTTGGAGAAGACATATCTTTTCACCGCAAGAGCTTCAGCTCCCTTTGCGTTTCTCCGTGACTCCGTGTCTCTGTGGTGAAATAAATTTCTAATGGCATTTACAAACTCCCAAGGTCGCACGCAAAGCTCGCTTTCCGACATCAACATCACGCCGTTTGTCGACGTGGTGCTGGTGCTGCTCATCATCTTCATGCTGACGGCGCCGATCATCCAGTCCGGCATTGAAGTCGATGTGCCGCACACCACGACGGTGAAGCAGATCACCGAGCAGCGGCTGGTGTTGACCATGGACCGCAATCAGAATGTCTTTCTGGGCGACAAGCCAGTCAATTTACATGAGCTTCCTTCGATCCTGAAGGAGCAAGTCAAAGATCCCCAGCATCATCCGATTTATCTGCGTTGCGACGAGGACGCAACCTTTGGCGCTTTCGCCGCGCTGATGGACGCGGTGAAGCTAAGCGGCATCACCAACATCTCGATCGTCACCCAACCGTACCAGCAGACCAAGAATGCAGCGCGTTGATATTTTCGACATCCACGAATCGTGGAAGGGC
>DATEMI010000386.1:0-2763 GCA_035275665.1 Terriglobales bacterium
TGGCGCAAAAGGAGTAGCAACTCTTGCGGATTGCGCACCGGCAGCAAGCGCAGCAGCACTGCATCCATCATGCTGAAAATTGCCGTGTTCGCACCGATTCCCAATGCCAGAGACAATATCGCTACGGCGGTGACCACTGGCGTACGACCCAGTACGCGTGCTCCGTAGCGAATGTCCTGCCAGAGATCTTCGAGAAATCTCACGCGCCGTGTATCTCGGCATTGTTCTTTCTGAAATTCGGTCCCGCCCATCGCTCGCCGCGCCGCGTGCCGGGCTTCTTCGGGCGTCATTCCGCTCGCGATGTTCGCCTCAATCTGCTGCTCAAGATGCTCCCGCAACTCCTCATCGAGGTCCGCCTCGACTTCGCGCCGTCGAAACAGTGACTTTAGCCGCAGCGGCACTGTGTAAATCCAGTGTTCCCAGCGCATGTGTGACCTTCTTTTTGGAATTTGCGTCACTGGAAGAGACTTTAATTTCCCCGGCTAGCTTCTCTCGGTTACCGAGTCTACTGTACGCTTTTCCTCTCGGTAAGCAAGGGAAAAGGTTATGCCGCCCGGCGATGAGAAATTAAGAGCGAAAAATAGGGCGGCTATTCGACGCGCTGCACGTAGCGGGCTTCGGTGGTGTCTACTTTGATTTTGTCGCCTTCGTTCACGAACGGAGGAACGGTCACAACCAGCCCGGTTTCGAGAGTGGCGGGCTTTCCGACCGCGCTGGCGGTGGCTTTCTGCAGCGTCGGTTCGGTGCTGACCACTTTCAGATCCATCGTGTCGGGGAGATCGACGCCAATGGGCTTGTCCTCGAAGAATTCCACTTTCACGACAGTGTTGGGAATCAGGTAGTACACCGTTTCGCCAAGCTGCTCGCGCGACAAATGCATCTGCTCGTACGTTTCGGTGTTCATGAAATGAAAGTCGTCGCCTTCGCTGTACAGATACTCGAATTCGACTTCGTCGAGAATGGCGCGATCGACAAATTCTTCGGCGCGGAAGCGATAGTCGATGATCGAGCCGCTTTTGAGATTTTTCATGCGCGTCTGCATGGAACCGCGTTTATTGCCCGGAGTGCGATGGTCCACGCTGAAGATGGTGTAGAGCTGCCCTTCGTGCTGGATGACCATGCCGGGGCGAAGTTGTGTCGCTTTGACGCTGCTCATGATTATTCTTGCGGCCTACGACCTGCAGGCCGACCGCTCCCTGAGGTTGATTTCGGAAATTCCGGTTAGCGGCTCGCTGACTGCGCACGCCTGCGCACGGAATGACTCGAGGCACGCGGGAGGAAATTGCGCTCCAGCGCGAAGGAATAAGTATAAAGAGGAAGCTTTGTGAGGGTCAATCATCGGCGGGCTTGCTTTCTCTGGAGCGCTGCTTAGCGGCGGCGGCCATCATTCTCTCGATTTCGTCGGGATTGCGGGGAAGCCGCTCGCTCAAAAACTGATAACCGGTCGCGGTGATGAGGACGTCGTCTTCGATGCGCACACCTAAATTTTCTTCGGGAATGTAAATGCCGGGCTCCATGGTAACGACCATGCCGGGCTCGAGAGGCTTGCAGTACTCGCCCGGATCGTGAACGTTCAGGCCAATGTTGTGGCCCAAACCATGAATGTAGTATTGACCGAGCGGTTTTCCGTGCAGGTCTTTGCCGTGGGAATTGATGTAATCGTACGAGATTTTGAAAAGACTTTTATCACCTTTACGGCAGAGGTCCATACCGGGTTTGATCGCGGCGAGAGCAGCGTTCTGGGCACCGAGGACAATATCGTAGATTTCGCGCTGGCGCGTCGTGAACTTTCCGTTTGCCGGAAACGTGCGGGTGATATCAGCCGCGTAGCCGGAGTACTGCGCGCCCACGTCGAGGACAACGATGTCGCCGTCTTCAATTTTCCGCGAGAGTTTGTCGTAATGGAGAGCGGTGGAATTGGGGCCGGCTCCAACGATGGGTGCATAGGCCTCTGACTCCGAACCGCCTGCAGCGTGCACTTCCACCATTTTCGCGCCGACCTGATATTCGTAGAGGCCGGGACGCATCATGCGCAGGGCGGCCAGATGGGCGTCGAGTGAAAGGTCGATTGCGCGCTTGAGAAAGGCGATCTCGCCGGGCGATTTAACCTGCCGCATGGATTCGATCTGCAGGCGAACGTCTTTCAGCTTTGCCTGCGGGGCAACCTGCTGGAGCCAATCGACAAGTTCTTTCTCGTGGGGATAGCCGCCGAGCTCTTTCCGGTCCTGGTAAGGAAGAATGGTGCAGAACTCCGGATGGGCCTTGGCAAGGTGCTCGACGGAAGCGCGCATCTCCGAAAAGGGCCGCACGGTGGAGAAGCCGGTGCGCGATGCGATGTCCGGGTCACTCGGGGACATGCGGACGCCATTCCATTTTTCCTTATCGGGATTTTTCTGCGGCAGGAAGAGAATTTCAGCGGGATTATCGACACTCGAGCTATTGGAGGACTTGGAGGGAAGAATGACTAGGCCGGCGCCTTCTTCGTTGTGGCCGGTGAGGTAATAGAAGTTTTCTTCCTGGGCGAAGATGTAGCTCTGGGAGGACTCTTCGCGGCCGCTAAGCCCCCAAAGGACAATGGGTGAGTCTACTTGGGCAGCGAGCTTAGCGCGGCGTTCTGCGTAAACAGTGTTGGGTTCGCGCTCGCGGCGCTGCTGGGCACTCGCGGGAGCAGGCGCGATGCAGAGAACTACTAGGATGATGAAAGCAGAGAAGATAGCAGTGAGTGGCGGGGCAGTGAGTGGCGGGCAGGCAAAGCATCCGCGA
>DATEMI010000387.1:0-8351 GCA_035275665.1 Terriglobales bacterium
GCACCAGAGTGCCTTTGAGGAAGGCCTTCTGAGCCACAGTTTATCGCCTATTTGCGCGGTCCCCCAGTAAACCAAACAAGGACCGACGCGCGCCCCCCGCGCTGGTTTTGGTTTTTTCTTAGGGGAACTTGGGAACTGTATACCCGGCCCAGGGCGGCCGCAGGTCCATCAATTTTGGAGCTAGGTAGTCTGTTCCCGCTTGCTCTTACATTTACTGACGATGGCTTGGTGGAGGCGATCTCGGATGGGGTCTGGGAGGGGATAAACTTCGTTGTCTCGGTAGATTTCGATGGTCTTTTGCGTTGTGTTGCAGACAACGAAGCAGTTGTGGCACCACTGGAGGTGCTCTTCCAGCTCCGTTTTAAGCTGGACGTCGATGTTGCCGTCCAGGTATTCGTTGAGTTCTTTAAGGAAGTCTTTGCACTTCACTGCGGCTTAGCCCCGTCCTTTTTACCCTTTTGGAAGTAGCGGTTGAGGCGCTCCCGAAGTTGGAGTCTAGCTCTCAAAAGCCGCGATTTCACGGCAGGGACGCTTAAATTTAACATCTCTGCCGTCTCTTCTGTCGATAATCCTTCGATGTCTCGCAATACGAAAACGGTGCGGAAACTTTGGGGTAAACCTTGGATTGTCCTTTGGAGTATGTCCCCCAGTTCCGATTGACCGTAAAGCTGTTCCGGGTTTGGACCCCAATCGGCGACCTCGCGGGGCATGCTGCCCTCTTCCGTTTCCACGTCCTCGTCGATGGACACCGTTTTGCTTGTCTTTCGCCTGCGCAGCTTCATCAGGGCTTCGTTCACTGCTATGCGTACCAGCCACGTATAGAACTTCGAATTGCCCTGGAATTGATTCAGGTTCTGGTAGGCCTTGATGAAAGCGTCCTGAACGACGTCTTCTGCGTCCTCGCGGTTCTGCGTGATGTGCTGCGCGATGCGGAACACATTGCGGTCGTAGCGCTTGATCAACTGCTCAAACGCCCCGACATCGCCCTGGCGAGCCGCTTCTACCAGCGCCAGTTCTTCGGTCTGTGGCTCCGCAAGTTTTGGTGCTTCAAGACTGTTCATACCTGTACGACTCACAAATATTGAGTCTGTTATCTTAAATGCAAGTACGCATTCCCCGTGCATTTAGTTTAATCACTTATTCTTTGTTGCCCGATAAGCCCACCCTTCATCCCTTCCTGCTGATCTGTGCGGTTCTCTTAACCTCTTGCACAAACAAGCCTTCCGGCCCGCCGCAACACGTCCGCGTGACCATGAGGAAATTCGCGATTGAGCCGGCGGTGACTCGCGTCAAGCAGGGCGCGAATGTAATCCTGGACGTCTCAACACAAGACGTCCAGCATGGATTTCAGGTATCGGAGCTTGGCATCAATGAGCCGATCCAGCCCGGAAGACCGGCGGAGATTCCCCTCGACACCTCACATAAAGGGGAATTCAAAGTGGAGTGCAGCATCATCTGCGGACCGGGACACGATGATATGCAGGCGAAGATCGTCATCTACTGATGCAGTAACGGAACCGGCGGCGGTAGCCGGTGGGTCGGACCGATGCGCCAAGCATCGGTCCGAGCAGATCGCGGCGATCGATGCACGTACTGTTCAGGGAAAAGAGAATCGCTCCTACAACTCCGTGAGATCACGCGCTTACCCGTTGCTCGGAGCGATGCGGAACGGCATCGCTCCAATCCACCGGCTATCGCCGCCGGTTCCGCTACATCATTCGTTGACCCGATTCCCTTATAATCCGGCCAGACGCCACATGGCTGACCTCGAACAACTTCGGAACACCGTAGAGCGCGCATCATCCAAGCGCCTCGGCGATCACCTTGAGCACTTGCGGAGGGAAATCGCCGAAGACGTGATCCGCGAGATTGCACCGTTACTGTCCTCCTCCGGTAATGGCGCCAGCCCATCGGCTCAGCGCGAAGCGTCCAGCGAGGTGCTCCGCGCCGCAGTGGCGAGCATCCACGACGCACACTCCCAGGCCGACATTCTCAAAGCGCTGCTTGAAGGAGCGGCGAAATTCAGTGCGCGCGTAGCTTTGTTTGTGGTGCGCGGCAACACCTTGGCGGGTTGGCAGGCTCGCGGACTGGCCGATGAGAATATTCGCGGAACCTCGATCGATGGCTCAAAAGGGCTCTCTTCGCGGGCGATCCAGGATCGATCACGTCACTCGGGGTCCATCGCGGAGTTTGATGAGACCTTCGCACAACAGCAGGGAGCTCCTCACGACAACGCATGCACGATCTTCCCCCTCATCGTCAAAGACAAGGTTGCAGCAGTGCTTTACGTCGATTCCGGCAGCAAGGCTTCGAGCCCTGCCGACTCTGCGGCAGTCGAGGTCCTCACCCGTTTTGCTTGTCTGTGGCTTGAGCATGAAGCTGGCAAGAGGCAGGCTGCTCCTGGAGGGGAGGGAAGCGCTGAAGCTTCAGCGCCGGCCACCAGCGTTCCCCCGATGCCTGCCGCTTCCGCATCCACCACAGCTGCCAACGCTGAGCCTTCGCTTGGCAGCCTCGCTGCAGACGACCAGGAGATTCACAAAAAGGCACAGCGCTTCGCCAAGCTTCTGGTGGATGAAATTAAGCTTTACAACCAGGCAAAGGTCGCAGAAGGCAAGCAGAATCGCGCTATCTACAAGCTGTTGCGTGAGGACATCGAGAAGAGCCGGGCTACGTACGAGAAGCGCTACGGCGCCACGCCCGCGGCTTCAGGTAAGTATTTCGACTCAGAAGTGATCCGAATCCTTGCTGATAACGACCGTTCTCTCCTCGGAAGCGACTTTCCCGGCTAATCTCGGTTTAATCTATAGGTGAGCTGAATTTAGGACGCCAATCCGCTGTGTTTTTTCGTTTCTTTGTTTCTCTCTGTCTGCTGATCTCCTTCGCGAGCACTGCCTTCGTGCAGGCGCAGTCCGCGAGTAAGAAAACTCACAAGCGCACCACAACGCACAAAAGGAAGAAGACTTCCAGCCGCAATCGGGTGACTCCCGCTCACCGGCAGAAGCTGCGCCGGGCGTTTGTGGCGTCGTCCGACCTGCGGCCGATGGCCAAGCAGTTGCTTGAGCAGCCCTCGCCCGCGGCATACACCGGTGTCGAGCGCTACGCGCTCAAGCATCGTGCGGATGAGGGTGGAATGCTCGCCCATCTTGTGCTCGGATACGCCCACTTGCAGGCCAAGGAGTACCCGCAGGCTCAGAAGGAACTGAAGCTGGCCGCTGCTCGGAACGGTGAACTCTCCGACTACGCCGATTTCTTTCTCGCGCAATGCGCAGCCGGAACCAACGATCAGCAGCAGGTCGCGGCGCTGTTGAAAGGCTTCGCCGAGAAGCATCCGGACTCGCTGTTCATCCGCCAGGCCGACCTGATGCGCGCAGATTCGCTGCTCGCGAATAAGCAGAACGACGAAGCCATTCGCCTGCTGGAATCTATGCGCGACAGCAAACCCGACGTCGAGCTTGCATTAGGACGCGCTTACGCCGCCACGGGGCAAACGGCCAAAGCAGTTTCAATTTGGAACCACCTCTACGCCGAGATGCCGCTCAGCGCGGAAGCATCTGCCGCGCAGCTGGAGTTGGTAAAGGTGAGCACACAGGGCCTGGTTTCGACGCCGACCTTGGAGCAGCGTCGCACACGCGCCGAATTGTTGATGAAGGGCCGACGTTACGACCAGGCAGCTGATGAATATCGCGCCATCCTCGACGGCATCCGTAGCGACATGAGTCAGCAATCGCTGCAGCAGGAGCTGACGGTAAAGCTCGGCGGCGCGCTGTATGGCCAGCACAAGATCGACGAAGCCAAGGCGTTGCTCGATTCTGTGCCTGCCAGCAATGAGGATTACGAAGCCCAGCGTCTCTACTACCTGCACGAGATCGCTCGCAGCAAGGACGACGGCGATACCGAGCGTCAGATCATCTCCCAGATGATGCAGAAGTTTCCTGCAAGCCCATATCTCCAGGACGCGCTGCTGTCAGCCAGCAACATGTACCTGCTGCGTCCGGATTACAAGACGGCCATCGAGTTCTACAGCTCCCAGTACAAGCTGTTCCCGAAAGGGAGATATTCACCGTACTCCCACTGGAAGGCGGCGTGGCTCAATTTACGCTTGGGCAACAAAGATGAGGCCAAGCGGCTGCTCGATGAGCAGATCGCTATGTATCCGGCAGGCCAGGAAATTCCAGCAACACTCTACTGGCGCGCCCGCCTGGCAGAGGAAGATGGCGACAAAGACCGAGCTGGCGATTACTACACGTTTATTCAGCGCCGCTTTCCGCATTACTACTACGCTGATCTCGCCGCGGAGCGTCTGCGCTTCCGCTTTGATGAATCGAAGCACGATGCAATGCTCGACAAAATTCCAGAGCAGCCAGACGTAGCCAAAGATGAGTTCGACGCTCCCTCAGATGATCTTCGAGTAGCGCGCGCGCAGTTGCTTACCAACGCCGCGCTGTTCGACTTTGCCGTGCAGGAGCTGCGATCGGAATCTGAGAAGCTTTACGCCCAGGCGGAAATCGCGCGCGTCTATCTCAAAGCCGACCGTCCCGATCGCGCTCTGCAATCTCTGAAGCGCGCCGTTCCGGGCTACTTCGCGGGCGAGATCGACGACATGCCGCAATGGGCATGGAACATTCTCTTCCCAAAGCCTTATTGGAACGATCTAAAGCGTTACTCCAACGCCAATGGGCTCGATCCTTACCTGGTGGCCAGCCTCATTCGGCAGGAATCCGAGTTCAATCCGCAGGCGGTTTCGCGGGCCAATGCGTGGGGTTTAATGCAGTTGCTTCCGCCAGTTGGGAAGACTCTTGCAAAAGAGGTCCGTATGCGGCACTTCAATCAAGATCAGCTCACCGATCCCGCGGTGAACCTTCAACTCGGGACGCGCTATTTCAAGCACTTGGTTGACAGCTTTGGCGGCCAGGTGGAATACGCACTCGCCGCTTACAACGCCGGCGCCGACCGCGTAAAAGCTTGGCAGGCGCAAGGCCCGTATCGGGACATTCACGAGTTCGTCGAATCAATCCCGTTCAGCGAAACGCGTGAGTACGTGCAGGCCATCATGCGTAATGCGACTGTCTATCGGCTGCTTTATTCCGACGGGTTGCAGACTGCGCGGGCGAAATCGGCTTCGGCCGGCGGCTCGGACTAGTCTTAAGCACCGGAGTTAACACGAAGGTCACGAAGGTTTACGAAAGGTCACGAAGAACCTCCGTGTACTTCGTGAGAACTTCGTGACCTTCGTGTTAACGCCGGGCAGGCACACTGTAGGCTACACTCGACCGGTTAGGCCTTCATCCCGGCTCACCTATGCGCCTCAGCAGCCGCCGCAAAGCGATTGCGTTTTTCATCACGCTCAGCTCGTGCGTGATCGCGGCAGCCGTCACCCTGAATATCAGTTGGATCGTTCTCAACTGGCGCGAGCTGGGGACGCTGATTCTTGGCGTCATCTTCTTCGGAATCGTGATTGCCGGACTAGTGCTCAACACGATCTTCCTGGTTCGGGAAATCCGGCGTAACGAGCAGCAGGATAGCTTCCTACACGCCGTTACACACGAGCTGAAGACGCCACTCACTTCCATCCGTCTATATCTGCAAACACTTCAGAGTCGCGCCGTTGACGACATGCAGCGGCAGGAGTTTTATCGCGTGATGCTGGCGGACTCTGATCGTCTGCTGGGAACTGTCGAGCAGGTTCTGCAGGCGGCGGAGCTGGGGCATCGCAAGAACAAGCTTGAAGAAGTCGTCGACATGGAGAAGCTCGTGAAGGAATGCCTGGAGGAAGCGCGGACGCACCATCATCTATCCGCAGAGTCCCTGCGGCTTCTCAATGAAACCAGCGAGGGAGCAGCAAAGGTGATCGGAAGTCGCGAGGAGCTTCGCTCGGCAGTGTCTAACGTTCTCGATAATGCGATCAAGTACTCGGGGAAAAAAGTGGATATCCAGGTAGAGCTCCTGGCAGGCGAGAAAGTCTTCTTGAAAATTCGTGACAACGGAATCGGTATTCCCCGCGACGAACTTAAGCGCGTGTTCAAACGCTTCTATCGCGTTGCCGACAGGGAAGTATCGCGCGTGAAGGGCAGCGGCCTGGGACTGTTCATCGTTCGCAGCATCGCAAAGAAATATGGTGGCAACGCTTTCGCCGAGAGCGAGGGCCCTGGTCGCGGCGCCACCATCACCATTCAGCTTCCGCGAGCGATATGAGTCGAGTTCTGATCGTAGAAGACGAAGAGCATCTCGCCCGCGGCCTCAAATTCAACCTGGAAGCGGAGGGCTTGAATGCTGACATCGTCGGCGATGGCGAGGCCGCACTCAAGCTGCTGCTGAATTCCGCAAATGGAATCGATGCGGTTGTGCTCGACGTCATGCTCCCGAGAATTAACGGATTTGAAGTCGTCAGCCAGCTGCGCAACGCAAAGCAGTATGTTCCGGTGCTTATGCTCACCGCTCGCGGCCGTCCTGAGGATGTATTGCGCGGATTCGAAGCCGGCGTGGATGACTATCTGCCCAAGCCCTTCGAACTCTCAATTCTGGTTGCACGTCTGCGCGGCCTGCTGCGGCGAAAAAGATGGGTGACCGGAGGGCCGGAAGCTTCGGCTGGGGCTGCCGAACAGGACCAGAGCACTTTTGCCTTCAATGGCAAACGTTTTGATTTCGGCACGCTTGAACTTCGCTTGAAGGATCAGACCATTCAGCTCACCGTCATGGAAGCCGAGCTGCTAAGGCACCTGATTCGAAATGAAGGCAAGGCGGTATCGCGCAAATCGATTCTCGAGGATGTCTGGGATCTACGCGAGGACACGGACACACGCGCAATCGACAACTTCATCGTGAGGCTACGCAGGTACATCGAAGATGTCCCGGCGAAGCCGAAACATCTGCTTACCGTGCGTGGCGTGGGATATAAGTTTGTCGCGAATCCTTCGAAGTCGCGCTAATCGGTCTTTTTGTCATTCCGAGCGGATGCTCACGCGTGCTGTTCGCGTGAGCAGGAGAGAGGAATCTCTATAAGCTTGCCAGAGCTCGAGGAAAACGGCTCGAAGCTGATAGGGATTTCTCACGCCCAAATCAGGCGTTCGGAATGACAAACATCGATCACTTCAACCCAACATATCCATTCGTATCTTTCACCAGCTTTGCCGGATCGTAGCCCACTCCATCTTTGAAGACGACCTCCACATTCTCCACGTCAGAAATTTTCGAAGAAGGATCGCCTTTGACTACGACGATGTCCGCCTGCTTGCCTGGTTCAACTGTTCCGATGTGGTCCAACTCGCCGAGATACTTCGCTCCGTTGTAAGTTGCAATGTGAATCGCTTCAAGCGGGCTGAATCCTGCTTCGACCAGCAATTCGATTTCGCGCTGATCGCCGTACCCGGCTACCACCGCCCCGTTTCCCGTTGGATCTAATCCGGCGAGCAAGAGTCCGCCTGCTTTCGCAAACGCATACTCGAATTCCATTTCTTTCTTGAAGAGTGCAGGCCAGACTGACCGGGCTGCGTTTTTGTGCATATTGTCGCGAACCGCAAGATACGCCTCGCGCGCTTCGGGCAACATGGCGTCGAGATTTGCCTGGCGAATCGGCGGGCGATCGGGCAGGAACCCCTCAAAGACCGGAAGAGTTGAAGTCATCGCCACATGATGCGCGATCAGATCCTTGATCATCGACTGAACCTGCTCGCCGTTGATGTCCAGCTTCAACAAAGTGTCGCGAATGTCTTTCTGCGGCGGGCACTTGTCCGGCTGCTTGCCGGGCGCGAATTCGGAATCGACCACGATCCCATGCTCCAGGTCGTCAATCCCGATTTGCGCTGCTTCGCGAAAGCCAATCGAGCAGAGGTGCCCGGTGATCTTTAAGTTGTGCTTGTGCGCCTCTTCTACGGCCGTCCTCAACTCGTCGTGCGTAATGTTCATGTAAGCCTTGAAGTTTTCGACGCCCTCAGCGATCCAGTAATCAACTGTGCGGCGCGCATCGTCGGCATCCGCGAGTTCGTGCATCTGCGGGGTGTATGCGCCTTTTCCCTCCATGTATGGCCCGGTGACATGCATCTTTGGTCCCGGCATCTTGCCTGAGTCGATATCTTTCTTGAGTTCCAAATCGGTATAGGGCTCAACCGATCCTGTTGTGCGGATGGTCGTCACTCCGGCCGCTAGATACAGCCGGGGAAAGCTCCACGCATGTTCGGGATACATCGCGATGTTGCGTCCAGGCGCGGGATAGTAAAGGTGGTCGTGCATGCCCACGATTCCAGGCATTACGGTATCGCCGGCCAGATCCAGCACTTGAGCGCCTGAAGGCGTTTGCGAGCCGGCAGCGGCGATGCTCTGGATCTTTCCACTCGAGATCACGATCGTCTGATCGG
>DATEMI010000388.1:0-4449 GCA_035275665.1 Terriglobales bacterium
CGGGTGACTAGGCGTGAATCATGGCGGTTTTGCTCCCCGCACCCTAGAATCGGGTTCATGGAAGATCGCCGTCCATTGCGGCTGACGGAGCAGGTAAAAGCTGCGGGCTGAGCGTCGAAGCTGAGTCCGGCGGCGCTGGACGCGGTGCTTGGGAAATTAGCCCGGCAACATGACGAGAACCTGCTGGTCGGCTTCGATACCGCCGACGACGCCGCAGTGTATCGTCTGTCCGACAATCTGGCCCTGGTGCAGACGGTCGATTTCTTTACCCCGATCGTTGACGATCCTTACACTTTTGGACAGATCGCCGCAGTGAACTCCCTCAGCGATGTGTACGCGATGGGCGGTGACCCGATGACCGCTCTCGCTATCTCCTGCTTTCCCGATGGCGCCGATCTCGAAATACTTGGACAAATGCTCGCCGGCGGTCTTTCTAAAATGGAGGAAGCCGGATGCATTGTTGCCGGCGGACACAGCGTACGCGATCCCGAAATAAAACTTGGGTATTCCGTCACCGGCCGAGTGCATCCGAAGAAGTTCTGGGCTAATTCAAAAGCCAAGGTCGGCGATGCGCTTGTGCTCACGAAGCCCATCGGTACGGGAGTGATCTCGACAGCAATCAAAAAGGGCAAAGCTAAGCAGGAGTGGATCGACGGTGCTGTGGCTTCGATGACGAAGCTGAACCGGCGCGCAGTTGAGGTGGTTCATCAGGGCAGCTTCACCGTTCATGCTGCGACCGACATCACCGGCTTCGGCATCATCGGTCATGCAGGCGAGATGGCGAACGGCAGTAAGACCACAATCCGTATAGAAGCCGAACGGATCGAAGTTTTACGTGGCGCGTTTGAATGTGTACGTGCTGGGTTCATTCCTGGAGGACTTAATACGAACCGCGAGTTCTCAGAATGCTGCGTTGCCTACAAAGGCGAGCTTTCGGAAGAGCTGAAGACGCTGCTCTATGATCCGCAAACTGCTGGAGGTCTCCTGCTATCTGTTCCTAACGAGATCGCGAAAGGTGTAGTTGCGGCGATGGAAGTCGCTGGGGTGCCGGCCGTCCGCATCGGCGAAGTGCTGCCAAAAGCCGAGAAGCCGATTGAAGTTGTATAGCAAGTAATCCACCACTGAGCCACGGAAAATGCGGAAAGTATCGTCTCTTAGGAGGGAGCCGATGGAGCATCGCGAGTTTCCGGCTCGCACACTGCACAATTCCCCAAGATTCCTCCGTGTTCTCCGTGCCCACGTGGTGAACAGATTTTAGATTTACACTATCCCGTCATGCCTACCGCAACCCGCGTCGATCCGCTTTCCTATCTCGGTGATCAGATCAATCAGCTTAAAGAAAAAGGCACACATTTCAGGCTGCGTGTGCTTGAAGACGAGCAGGAACCCGTCTGTACCTTTGATGGCAAAAAGGTCATCAATCTTGCGTCGAACAATTACCTCGGTCTGACCACCCATCCCAAGCTGCGCGAGGCGGCACTCGAAGCAACCAGGAAGTACGGCGTAGGTTCCGGAGCGGTGCGCACAATTGCGGGCACGATGCGCATTCACTTGGAGCTGGAAGAGAAGATTGCGCGGTTCAAGAACGTTGAGGCGTGCGTTGTCTTCCAGTCGGGATTTACCGCGAATGCCGGCACCGTTTCTGCGTTTTTGGGAAAAGAAGATTTCATCGTCTCCGACGAGCTGAATCATGCCTCGATCATCGACGGCGCTCGCCTCTCGCGCGCGAAGATTCTCGTCTTCCGCCACAAAGATATTGCGCACGCCGAAGAGCAGCTGGCATCAATAAAAGATCATCCGGGACACAAGCTGCTGATCACCGACGGAGTCTTCTCGATGGACGGCGACATCGGCCCGCTGCCAGGACTGTGCGATTTAGCCGAGAAGTACGGGGCCATCATGATGGTGGACGACGCGCACGCCTCCGGCGTTCTCGGTCGCAATGGCCGGGGAACCATCGATCATTTCAAAGTTCATGGGCGAGTCGATGTTCAAGTCGGCACGTTATCAAAAGCAATCGGCGCGCTCGGCGGATACGTCTGCGGTTCGCACGACTTGATCGATTTCCTTTACCACCGCGCGCGGCCGTTTCTTTTCTCTACCTCCCATCCGCCATCAGTCGCGGCGACCTGCATCGCCGCATTTGAAGTCCTCGAAGAGGAACCGCAGCTCATGGAAAAGCTGTGGGAAAACACACGTTATTTCAAAAAAGAACTCGGCAATCTCGGCTTCAACATCGGCGGGAAGAATACGCCGCTGAGCGAGACGCCGATTACGCCCATCATCGTCGGCGAAGGCAAGCTGGCGATGCAGTTCTCGCGCGAGCTGTTCAACGAAGGAGTGATGGCAACGGGAATCGCTTTTCCAACTGTTCCCGAAGGCAAAGCGCGCATCCGAACGATCATGACCGCGACTCACACACGCGAGCAGCTCGACCGGGCGCTGGATACCTTGAAGCACGTCGGTAAGCGTCTGGCAATTGTCTAACTAAGGAAAGCGGAATTCTCGAATGACTGCTCAGAAGCCTCACACAGATGAAGCATCGCCGGTCGAGCGGCTGCTCGTTTCTATCGACCGCCTGCGCAAGCGTCACAACGCAAAGAGCGCTCATTTTTTTCGCACCAGCCTGCGTCGCTTTCAGGCCTGGGAAGAGGTGATTCATCCGAAGCTCGATTCCGACAAAAAGCGCGCAATGAAATTTCTTACCAAGTTGCGCAAAGCAACCGGCAAGTTGCGGGACAGTGAAGTACATCTTGATCTGCTCGATAGCCTCGACGGAGCTCCTGGCAAGGAGAAGAAGAAGGTTGAAAGAGCGCTGAAGCTGCGGCGCAAAGCTGCACGAAATAAACTCGAATCGCTCCTCAGCGACGCCGATCTGAAAACGCGCTTGAGTCATCTGCGCCTCATGGGAGAGCCGCCGCTGGCCAGCCATCAGGCGAGCGAGAATCCCGTGCCAGCAGCCGAGCAACTTGCTCTCGACGGATACAGGACATTCGTCGAAAGCCGCGCGCCTTTATCGCCGGAGAACTTGCATTCTTACCGTCTTGCCTGCAAGGGATTTCGTTATAAAGCCGAACTGGCGGGCGATACTCCGCAGGCTCGAGCGCTGATCGATGCATGGAAGTCCGTCCAGGACGTGAGCGGCGATTGGCACGACTACCTCACGCTCTCCGAGTTGACGGAGGATGTCTGCGGTGACTGCACTCTGCATTCATTGCTGGTGGGAATGAGGGATAAGAAATACGACGAGTCGGTGGCGGCGGTCGAGAAGGCAGAGCGCCAGCTTCTCACCACTCCTGAGGCCGCGAAGAAGCGGCCCGCGGGCGTGCGCAAGAATCATCGTCGTTCCTCAGTCGCTTAACCCCAGAAAGTAACTCATCGTCTTATGCCTGTCTTCGCAGCCGTTGACATCGGCGCCAATTCGGTCCGCTTGAAAATTGCCGAGCTTGGCCGCAGCAGACTGAAAGTGATTCACGAAGATCGCGAGGTCACGCGTCTGGGCGAGTCGGTGTTTCGCAATAACGCGCTGGCGCCGGAAGCGATGGCGCACACCGTCAAAGTGCTCACTCGTTTTTATCGCGCAACACAAAAGTTTCATGTTGAGCAGGTGCGAGTCGTCGCGACCAGTCCGCTGCGCGATTCCAAAAACGCGCGCGCCTTCCTTGAATGGGTGAAATCCGCAACCGGGTGGAAGGTCGAGATCATTTCTGGCCTCGAAGAAGGACGGCTGATTCATCTTGGGATTCTCTCCAACCTGCGGATTGAGAATAAAGACGTACTTCTGTTCGATCTTGGCGGAGGCAGCTGCGAGGTGACGATCTCCGAGCGGGGACATATTCGCGAGATGTTCAGCCTGCCCCTTGGCGCCGTGCGGCTTACCCAGGAGTTTCTGCTCCATGATCCTCCAAAATCGAAAGAAGTCGAGCGGATGCGCGAGTATATCGCTGAGCAGGTGAACCGAATTGCACCGACCATTCGAAACTATCGCGTCGACCTGGCGATTGCCACCTCGGGAACGGCGGCTGCATTGTCTTCGGCAGCGAGGTCGATACAAAAACGCTCGAAGTACGCGCACAAAGTCTCGCACAGCATGACGGCCGGATTGGCTCGCGAACTTGCTGTTCATTCACGCAGCGAGCGCGAGCGATATCCAGGCATCGGGCCGCGACGCGCAGAGATTATCGTCTCCGGAGCTTTCGTTTTTTCTGAGCTGATGGCGCAATACGAGTTGCCATCATTCCAGTATTCGCCTTTGGGTTTGCGCGACGGACTGCTCGCGCAAATGGCCGCGGATGCCGGCATTGGCACGCGTGCACATCGCCAGCTCGAGGCCGAGCAGGAAGACGCTCTGATCGCTCTCGGCAAACGTTACGGAGCTGATGCCCGTCACGCGCAGAATGTACGCGAACTGGTCCTGCAATTGTTCAAAGCTCTAGAGAAGCTGCATGG
>DATEMI010000389.1:0-9925 GCA_035275665.1 Terriglobales bacterium
ATGTGCCTGCACGCGCTCGATCTCGATATGACGCAAGGCTGCCGAGGGCAGCACGCCGCCAGCGAGTTCGAGCACCTGATCGAGAGAGGTTTCGTGCAGCAACTCGTAGCGCGCTGGTCTGCGCACCATTCCATCGACTGCGATCTCGGGCTGAGTGGGAGGAACCTGAATCGTGTCACCAGATTCGAGCCGTTTAATATCCCCATTCACGCCATGCAGCAGGAGGTCATAAAGATCCAGTTCCTCGACGAGTTGTTTTCCACGATAGTGGCGTACGAGGCGCATCGAACCGCGCGCCGTCGGACCTCCTGCCGCATACAGAGCATTCAGTGGAGTCGAAAGCGAGCTGACATCGTAAGCGCCGGGATTAGCGACATCGCCGACTACATACACGCGTACAGTGCGCACGCGAGCCAGGGAGATATCCGTCTGAACGTCGCGAAATTCATTGCTAAGCTGCTTCTGCACCGTCCTCTGTACTTCACCGAGAGTCTTGCCGGCAACCAGGACAGTTCCCACTTCGGGAAGCGAGAGCCTCCCCTCCCTGTCCACTACGCGCTGAAAACGCCCTGGAACCGATCCCCACAGATCGACGTTAAGTCCGTCGCCAGGCCCGATGACGTAGTCCGGACCGACGGGAACATCCATCGGGAGCTGGTCGAGGTTGCCGGTACCTTTGAGGAAGACGCTCGCGCCAAATCGCTCGAGCTTTCCACCTTGCGCCGGCGTCTGCTCATATAAGTCATAGAGCGAGGGCACCATTCCGTAGGGATTCGGCTGCTTGCGAAAAACGTGCCCTGAATCGTCCACCGCGCCTGAGGATTGAACAGTGCGTGGAGCTGACGCGGAGGGTTGATTTGCACCTGACAGGATTTCCCGCTCCGACGGCAAAGCGGGTTCCGGCGTAATCGAAGGAACCAGAAGCGATGCTTCGGTTGAATTTCCTGACGAAGACGATCTTCCTCCAAATCCCAGGCCCCCACTTCCTCCCATTTGGGCGGAAGCCGTCAATAACTGCGGCAGCTCGCTGGGGCTGATGCGCTGCAAATCGCGATCATCGGGAGACAGCGTTGATGGCCCGTTATCGGTGAATGGAGGAATCGGAGATGGTGATGCTTTGGGCTTGTCGGTAGCGGAAGCACTGGCGGTTTGCGTTCCAGGTTTTGCCTGCTCAACCGTCATGCCGCGCTGATGGGCTTCATCGATCTCAAGCTGCTGCAGCCTGAGCTGGCGCATGCGTGCTTCGAATGCCTCTTCATCGGTAGGACGAAGAGGTAAATAGTGCCGCTTCTCAATTTCGTCGCTGGCGATCTTGCGAATGTTGAGATCTTCGCGAATCAGTGCGTACAGGTCGCTGTCGCCGAGATCCTCCTCGGCTAATAGCCTGCCCTGATCGAGGGCTTTCTGAATGAGGACGCGCTTCACCTGAAGCTTAAGCGCAGGTTCCGATTGCAGGAGTTGAATTATGACGTCAGAAGTCAGCGCCGCATCGGCATCCGGGGTCCCGCTTCGCGTCTGGCCGACCGACTGATAAGCCTGCAACGCAGCGTCGCGGTCGCGAGCTTCCGCGTAGGGATCGACATCGTTTTGAGCAAAACAGAAACAGGTAAAAAGAAAAAGAGCCAGAAAAATTGAGACAGCAGAGGCGGGGGAGAATTTTTTCATTACACCACTCGCGCAAAAGAGACGCGCGTTATTTCCGCACGTAAATGAAGCTGCAACCTTCAACAGCTAAACCCTTAACCGGATTAGGGTTAAACAATAGGTGAGCTGTTTGAACGTGGGCAGCAGTGTAACACAACAGAGCTCGAAAGACTGCTCCGGAACAGAATTTGAACAGAAGTTGTAAGACGCCTTGACAACCAAAATTTTGTCATCACGACCAAGCTCAGCTTAGCCTGAACGCTCGTCATCCCACTGGCTGCGCTTTCGTCGCTTGGCAGCCACCCGAAGATGAGGAAGAGTGCTTGCCCTCTCACCGCGCCCCTCCAATGTCCAGATTGAGTTGTGATCCTATGTGCTGCCGCATGCGAAATATTTCGCTTGACTTTCGCCTCGTTTCGTCATAGCACGGAAGTAGGGGTGAAAGCTCCCCGTTACACGAATGAAGAGGCTCCTGGTTGAGAACGAAGACTGTAGTTCAAACATTATCGGGACGTTCACGAAGCATTCAAATCGAGAAGAGATTTCAGTTCATTGCTATGGGAGCCGGAGGAAATGCTGATGCTATCTCTCCTGTACCGCCATGAGAATCCCGTGGGATTGGACGAGATTAAATGCCATTGGATGAGATCTGCGCTCCCGCAGCAAATCGGCGTCGGCGTTCGTGCAGCAACCGTTTCAACCCAGCGCACAACGCTTGGCAAGGCAGCGCGCGCTGCGTAACCCTGAGGAAATCGCAGGGTAACGCTGTGGGAAAGTCAGGGTTGCCCATAGCCGTTCGATGGGTTGACGACTATTGAAGACTTTTCCTGTATGTTGCTCACCGTGTGAGAGATACGGAAAATTTCGAACCGCTGATCTTGTGTCCATAACGCAGAAAACGATGCATGTATTTTTCGGGCGGAGTGATGAATTGGATCAGAACAACTGAGATATTCCTCATCGGTGCGAACCAGCTGATGAAGCAGAGACCCCAATGAAGCAGGCACTGATCAAAGCCGGAGCGGTGCTGGTGCGCGAAGTGCCTGCGCCGCAGGTGAGTCCAAAGAATCTCCTGGTGCGTGTCTGCCATTCGTGCATAAGCGTTGGCACTGAACTCGCGGGAGTAGACAAATCGGCGCTACCGCTGTATCGCCGAGCCTTGAAGCAGCGGGAACATGCAAAACGAGTGTTCGCAATGATGCGCGACCAAGGCGTAACGCGAACGCTCAATCGTGTTTTGGGGATTCTGAATGCCGGACTTCCGACCGGCTACTCGGCAGCCGGTGAAGTAATTGACGTGGGGTCGGAAGTATCCGCCTTTTCGGTCGGGGACTTGGTGGCCTGTGCCGGAGGCGGAATCGCGAATCATGCGGAGTTCATCGACGTTCCCGTAAACCTGTGCGCCAAGATTCCCTCAGGCGTGAGTACTGAGCTGGCATCGACAGTAACGCTTGGCGCCATTGCGCTTCAGGGAGTACGCCGGGCGAATCCCACTTTGGGAGAGACGATCGCCGTAATTGGGCTTGGAGTACTGGGTCAGTTGACAGCGCAGTTGTTGCGCGTAAATGGCTGTCGCGTGATCGGAATCGACATCAATGGTGAGCGCGTAAGGCTCGCAACTGAGAACGGCATGGATTTCGGCATTGATCCAACGGCGAACAACTTCGTCGAACAGGTGCACCGTGTCACGGATGGCTTCGGCGCTGACGCAGTGATCATTACCGCAGCCAGTTCGAGCAGCACGATCGTCAGCGAAGCGATGCAGGCTTGCCGCAAAAAGGGCAGGGTTGTGTTGGTGGGCGATGTCGGCCTCGAGCTCCAGCGATCCGATTTTTATAAGAAGGAGCTCGATTTCCTGATTTCCTGTTCCTACGGACCGGGTCGGTATGACCCGACGTACGAAGAAGATGGTCAGGACTATCCGCTGCCTTGGGTTCGCTGGACAGAGAACCGCAACATGGAAGCCTACTTAGGCTTGCTCGCGAAGCGGCAAATCTCAATTCCCACTTTGGGGATTGTTAAGTACTCGATTGACGAAGCGCCGCAAGCTTACGAAGCTCTGAAGAGCGGAGAACAAAGGTCGCTGGTCATTTTGGAATATCCCGAACGGGAGACTCGTCCTGCTCACACGATCTCACTGAAGGCTCGAACCGCTACCGAAGGAAGGATCAGAGTCGGCGTTGCCGGAGCCGGGAACTTCGCGGCGACGATGCACCTCCCAAATCTCGTGCGGTTGAAGAATCGCTTTGAGCTTCATGCCGTGCTCAGTCGTACCGGGTCAAACGCACGTGCAATCGCGGATCAGTTCGGCGCCGCATATGCGACAACCGATTTCGACCAACTGCTATCGGACGCGGTCGTTGATGTTGTCATGATCGCCACCCGCCACGATCTTCATGGCAGTATGGTTTTGAAGGCTCTCAATGCCGGCAAAGACGTGTTTGTCGAAAAGCCGCTGACGCTCGATCCAGCCGACCTCGATCAACTGCGCGTTTTCTACGAAATGCAGACCAATACTCCATTGCTGATGACCGGCTACAACCGGCGGTTTTCACCGGCAATGAAGCGAGCGCGCGAAATCCTGCAAACCCGCATATCGCCGATGATCGTGAATTACCGCATGAATGCCGCCTACCTTCCGCCCGACCACTGGGTACATTCACCAGAAGGTGGAGGTCGCAACCTTGGCGAAGCTTGCCATATCTATGATCTGTTCAACTTCCTTACGGGAAGCAACGTGAGAGCAATTCAGGCGGCGTCAATCGCTCCGACGGGCAAGCAGTACTACAAGAACGACAACTTCGTCGCCACGATCTCGTATGAAGACGGTTCCGTGTGCACGCTCACGTACACGGCTTTAGGCAGCAAGTCTCATCCCAAGGAAAGCATGGAGATCTTCTGCGATGGCAAAGTGCTGTCGATGATTGATTACAAGTCTCTGACAATCTCCGGCAGCAAGGCACGCGGGTGGAAGTCCCTCACACAGCAGAAAGGTCATGTTGAGGAGATCGAGGCGTTAGCACGCTCGCTTCGCAATCAGAGCGATTGGCCGATCTCGCTGAATGATCAACTCGAAGCTGCTCGAATCGCGTTCGAGGTCGAGCGTCAGATCTCAGGAGTTTGAAGCGCCGAATGCACTTCGACATCTCCGATTGCTGCAGCGAGTTCAGACTCACTGCGTTTGCTTCGGCAAGTACGAAGGACTCCCGACGATATCGGCGACGTCCGGATTTGTCTCTGGAGTTGCTGCTTCTGGTGAAGGTCGCAGCCATTCCCGCCGAATTCGCGGAGGTGTAAGAGGAGGTTGCTCAAGATGAATTGAATGATGCGCGGGTTCGGTTGCAGTGGGAATTGCTGGCGAGTTCCACATCTGAGCTGCCTCCCATTGCAGGCGCTCGTCAGATGAATAAATCAGACGTTCCTGTACTGACGACTCTTTGTGAGAAGCTGACGACTGTGCGAATGCGATGCCGCTTATGAGGAAACAACACACTACACAGCTCACGCGCATCCGCATGCAATTGGCTCCCGGCAACTCAAATGAACACTTACTCGATTGGTTGGCAGCGCGCACGCGCAGGTTGTCAGATCACGAGCGTGCCCGCAGCAAAATCGCGAGCCGCACATCAGAGCTTCGCGATTCGGCTTCCGATCAGTTGTGTCCTGAGTTGGTGAGCGATAGTAGCACTGGATTCCGCGAAACAGAATCAGGAATTCCCGCCGGGGCCCACACGAAAGTGCAATATGTGGTGTCGTACTTAGCTGAGCAGTTGCTGCTCCAGCTTCTTGATGTCCACCATGGGTGGAAAGCCAAATCATTCCCGCCACGATGCTGGCAGTCGCCAGAGTCTTGACCAGCAGCGTGCGTCCGGAAAAGTCCTCAGAAAGCCATTGGGGACGCAGTTTCGTGAGCAGCAGCGCGCCTATGAAGATGATCGCGAAGCGCACGCCGGAGATCGCGTCCACAATCGCGGGATGCGTGAGGCTAATGGCATAAAAGATGAGAAACGATCCCACGCCGTCGATGAAGCGATTGACGAAGTACCAGAACTTGCTGCGCGGTGTCGCTTCTTCAGAATGCTTGAATATCTGGCTTCTCCACTTTGGGCGAATCAGCAGCGCGAACGCCGCTACACAAGTTCCAAGGGTGAAAAAAACGTAGCCGGTAACGAAATTGGTTTCTTTGAAGACAATTCTTTGCAACACGTTGACGAGCCCAAACAGTCCAGACGCGAGCGCCATGGGAACAATCATCCGACGGAAGTTCATCTCCTCGGCAAGGAACATGAGAAATCCGCCAGCGGTGAGCAAGCCAAATGCGATCACTTTTCCGCCCGCGAATGGTTGATCGAGAAGGAAATAGCCGATCACGGCAGTGGCCACAGGGCTGAAACCGCCGATAGCGGCGAGTGACTCACTGGCTTCTCCGCGTTTCAGTGCGTCGTAGTAGAAGTACACCGCGACGAGATGCAGAACCCCGGTGATGAATCCAAGTCCCGCAACAGAGATGTGCGGCATCTTGAATCCGAACGGGATCAGCACCAGGCCAAAGATGCTGATGGCGCCCAGCCAGAAGACGTAGTTCACTAGGTTCTTCGTCTCTGGTCGTTTGAGCAGCACCTTGTCCCAAACCAGCGAGATGCCGATGAGTGTGTGCGCTATAAGCGCCATCAGCACTCCCGATTTGAGGAAGGCAAAGTGCATTCGCTGCGCAGACGTAAAGCACAACAGATGCGCCGGAGTGACGTCAAAGACGCCTCAGCGCTTATTCATCAGCTTCAATAATACGAAGTAGAAGAATTTTTGATGGATTCAAGACGCAAAACTTTGTTTCGCGCATCACAAATGGGCAGCCGTTCAACTTAGAATAAAAACATGTTAAAGAAGGTTCGTCTTTTTACTCCCGGTCCTACTCCGTTGCTGCCTGCCGCGCAATTTGCTATGGCAGCCGCCGACGTTCATCACCGCACCGCGGAGTTCCGCGCGTTGTATCAGCGCGTACTCTCGCAAGTTAAAGACTTCGTCGGAACCAAGAACGACGTCATCATTCTTGCATCGTCGGGCACAGGCGCGATGGAAGCTGCGGTCTCGAACCTCACCTCACCTGGTGATCGGATTCTCGTACTCAGCGCCGGAAAATTCGGCGAGCGCTGGACCAGTCTCGGCAAAGCATTCGGCTGTCAGGTGGACACGCTCACCGCGCCGTACGGGCAAACATTTTCGATTGAAGAAGTCCGTGCGCGACTCAAGCCCGATGTGAAGGCGGTCTTCATGCAGGCGACTGAGACTTCGACGGGAGCGCGTCACTGCGTCCAGAGCATTGCCGCGCTTACTAAAGAGACTGACGCGCTGCTCGTGGTCGATGCCATTACGGGACTCGGCACTACGCATTTCGATGTTGATGGCTGGGGCATCGACGTGATCATCGGAGGATCGCAGAAGGCGGTCATGATTCCTCCTGGCCTCGCCTATTGCGCCGTCAGCGAGCGCGCATGGAAGCGCATGGAAACCAGCAAGAATCCCCGCTACTACTTCGATCTGCGCAAAGAGCGGAAGTCGGCCGCCGCAGGCGAGTCGGCCTATACTCCCGCGGTCGCTCTTATTGCAGCTCTCGGGGCGGCACTCGATTACATCGCCGCTGGAGCAGGTGGAGATATCGCGGCAGGACGCGACGCGCTCATCCACAATGCTGAAGTCGTTTCGGAAATGACGCGCGCCGCTGTTCAGGCATTCGGGCTCAAGCTTTTCGCGCCGACTGCGCCGGCGGCAGCCGTGACCGCAGTGCTCGCTCCCGAGGGTACCGATTCGGGAAAAGTCGTCAAAGGATTCAAGGAACAGTTCGGCGGCGTGATCGCCAATGGTCAGGGCGAGATGAAAGGCCAACTCTTCCGCATTGCTCATCTCGGCCTCTTCGACTATCTCGACACCATCGCCATGGTCGGCGGCCTCGAACATGTGCTTGGACCCATTCTCGGCCGCAACCTGCTCGGAGTTGGGTTGAAGGCTGCTCAGGACGTATATGCGAAACGCAAAGGCACTACGCTGGCGCAACTGCTCGAAGCCGACCAACGCTGTTCCTGTGGACGAACGTCGGAGGTCTGCTCGTCGAGTCTGGCCGTGACTGCCTAGCTCTCGTGGAGCCGGCCGTCCTCGGGCGTGTGTTCGTTGGGACTGCCATTCGGCTGTGGTAGTCCCAATAACCCAAATAGAAATTCAACAACGCGGACAGCCTCTCGACAAAAACCCGGCCGAGGGCGGCCCGCTCCACGTTGTCATCGTGTCTCTATCGAGGTCTTCATGAAAATCCTTATAGCTGAAAAAGTTTCTCCCGCTACGCTCAAGGTCTTCCGCGACGAGCCGGATTTCGAAGTCATTACTCATGAGCAGATGGGTGAGCTGGCGACTGCCGTGCGTGACGCAGATGCCCTCGTCGTGCGCTCGGCAACAGACGTAAACGCAAAGCTCATTGAGTCCGCGCAAAAGCTGCGCGTCATTGGACGAGCTGGTGTTGGCGTGGACAACGTCGATGCCGATGCCGCCACGCGCAAGGGCATCGTCGTCATGAACACGCCCGGCGCGAACGCCGTCGCTGTCGCCGAACACACGATCGGCCTGATGATCTCGCTGGCGCGCTTCATTTCCAAAGCAGACCAGACCACGCGAGCAGGCAAGTGGGAAAAAAAGTCGCTTCAAGGCACCGAATTGAAAGGCAAAACCCTCGGCATCATCGGACTCGGACGCGTAGGCGTGGAAGTCGCGCGGCGGGCGAAAGCGTTCGGCATGAAAATTCTTGCCTACGATCCATTTGTCTCACAGCAACTCGCTCGTGACTTAGAAATCGAACTCGTGGGACTCGAGTCGCTCTACGCCACTTCCGATTACATTTCTCTCCACGTCGGCCTCACGCCACAAACTGCGGGCATGATCAATGCAGCCTCGCTCGCAAAGATGAAGAAAGGCGTGCGCCTGGTGAACTGCGCTCGCGGCGAGTTGATCGATGACGCGGCACTGCTTCAGGCGCTCAATTCCGGACAAGTCGCCGGCGCCGCACTTGACGTCTTTTCTCAGGAGCCGCCGAAAGAGAACCCTCTGCTCGCAGCTCCGAACGTGATCGCCACACCTCATATCGCGGGATCGACAAACGAGGCGCAGGAACTCGTAGGCGTTCAAATCGCCCTCCAGGTGAAGGAGTACCTGAAGCGTGGAGTAATTCAGAACGCAGTCAACGTCCCGTCCCTCTCTGATGAAGAATATCGGGAGATGCATCCGTACATCGACCTCGCCGAAAAGCTCGGTCTCTTTTTGGGACAGCTCAGCGAAGGCAATGTTGAGAGCATTACCGTCTCGTATCACGGACGCGTAGCCGAGTGGAAAACGGCGCTGCTGCGTAATTCCGCGTTGAAGGGCGCGCTGAAGCACAGCATCGACAGCGTGAACCTGGTAAATGCAAATGCGATGGCTTCTGAGCGCGGCATTCGAGTCCAGGAACAAAAGAAGGCCGAGGACCTGAGCGCTGGCAATGTAATCTCGCTGAATGTGCGCACCCAGCAAGGTGAACATCGCGCGCGCGCGGCCGTGCTGCACAGTCGCTATCCACGCCTACTCGACTTGGACGGATTCCGCGTTGAGGCTCCGCTTGAGGGACATCTGACTGTGCTGCGCAACCGCGACGTCCCCGGCGTCATCGGCCAGGTTGGAACGGTTTTGGGAAAGAACCAGATCAACATCGCTAACTTCGCCTTGGGACGCAGTGAAGAAAGCGCCAGCAGCGCTGCTGCAAGCGCCTCATCAGGCGCTGCTTCAGCCCGAGCCGAAGCCATGGCTGTCGTGCAGACCGACCAACCCGTAACTCAAGCTGCCTTGGATGAATTGAAGCGAGTGTCGGCGGTAATCGATTTGAGAACGGTACAGATTTAGCCAGCAACCTGCTGCGTGCGAAAAGCAGTTGGCGCCAGCGATCCCGAAAACAGAAAATGGCACGCACTTCGGGGTGCCATTTATGTTTTGAAGGAATTTTTCGAACTGTTTAGATATCCAGGTTTTTTACATCGAGCGCGTTTTCTTCGATGAACTTGCGGCGGGCTTCGACGTCCTCACCCATGAGAGTTGTGAAGATCGCCTCAGTTCCCGCGATGTCTTCGAGTTTCACTTGCATCAGGCTGCGCACATCGGGATTCATCGTTGTCTCCCAGAGCTGCGTTGAGGTCATTTCACCGAGGCCTTTGTAGCGCTGGACGTCATAGTCCTTTTTGCCCTGGCTTAGAACGTACTCGAACAACTC
>DATEMI010000390.1:0-10574 GCA_035275665.1 Terriglobales bacterium
TGCGACAGCACGCCATAGAGTCCCGCCAATACCATGACTACAGCAATGCCGGCAAAGGCCGCGACCAGATACAGCCCAAGCCGCTGATTGAAGTCCGCCTGATCGTGCGCGGCCTGCATAGTCTTGAAATCGTCCAAGGCGAATTCAGGCTGCGCCTGATGAAAAGCATTGCGGATGGCGGAAACGATCTCGACCGGTCGGCGGGTCTTAACTACATAGTTTGTCTCTTGCCCAACCAACACCTGATAGTAAAAAGAATTCACTGGAATCTGCGGATAGGCCAGATCCACTTCGGGAATCGGCTGGCGCGCGATCTGCGTCTGCACAGAGTCGGCCAGGACACCGACGATCGTGTACGGCAGAGTCATTCCACTGTCGTCGCGATCTTTACCTTTGCCCCCAAAGTCGAGCTGTTGGCCGATCGGATCCTGCCCAGCGAAATATTGCTTCGCCATGGTTTCATTGATCGTGACTACGTAGGGCGAGGTGGCGGTGTCTTCGTTGGTAATGGCCCGCCCGCGTAGAACTGATGTTTTCATCGTGCTCAGATACGTTCCGCTGAACGCGCGCATCAATGCGTGATTCTTGTTTGGCTCGTCGGCCGGCCTTGTCTGTCCAACAATGTCAAACGAGGTGTTCATGTCGATGCCTTCGAAAGGAAGCGAATTCGCGTATCCCACATCGACAACTCCAGGCAAGTGACGCAGCTTGTCTGCCATCGGTTGGTAGACGCGGAGTGCAATCGATTGATCTTGACTTGTGGCCTTCGTCTTGTCGAACGAGAAGAAGCCCGCCGCGTTTCCGGGAAAGGCAATGAAGCTGGTGATGTTGTCTTCTTCAAAGCCGAGATAGATGTGTTGCAGCTTGTAGAGCGTGCGGAACATTAATCCGCCTGAAACCAGCAGGATCACGGAGAGCGCGACTTCGCCGGCAACCATGAGGCCGCTCAAGCGCGATCGTCCGCGTCCGAAGCTGGAGCCGCGAGAGCCTTCCTGCAACACCGCTTGTGGATCGCTACGCGTCGCGATCAGCGCCGGAGCGATGGACGAAAGCAGAGTTACGATGATCGTCGCCGCCAACAGCGCAAATAGAACCCCCAGACGCAAGTGAATTTCTTCCGCGCGAGGAATCAGGTCAGGAGGAAGATGATGAACGCCTTCGAGCATGAGCTGTGCCAGACCAACGCCCACGGCAGCTCCGATCACGCACAGCACTCCCCCTTCGATGAGCATCTGCAGGAGCAGCGCGCGACGGCTCGCGCCTAACGCTGTCCTGACCGCCAACTCCTGCGTACGAGCCATGCAGCGCGCCAGCAGCAGGTTGGCGACATTAGCACATGCGATCAGCAACACCAGAATCAGCGCCCCGGTAAGAGCCAGGAACACCGGTTTCACCTGCGAAGTCACAACCTCCCGAAGTGGAACCAGGCGAAGATTGAGGTCTTTTGCGTGCTTCGGATCCTTCTGCGCGATCCCACGGGCAATGGCAGCAAGCTCATCCTGAGCCGCCTGCCGGCTTACGCCTGGGCGCAAGCTCCCAACCAAATACAGGAAATTCGAATCGCGTTCCTTCAAGGACATGGAGTCAGGCTGATAAGGAATCCACACTCCTGAGGAAGCATCGTTGCCGGAAAAGCGGAAGTCTGCAGGCAGGACTCCGACGATTGTGTATGGCACATCTCCGACGTGAACCTGCTGGCCGATTGCATGTGGATCTGATGCAAAGTGCTCGCGCCAAAATGGGAATGTCAGTATCATCACGTTGGGAGCGCCTGGCTGATTGTCGCTATCGAGAAATGGCCTTCCCAGACTTGGAGTGACTCCCAGTACCCCGAACAGACTGGCGGTAGTTTTCACAGATACCGTGGCCTGGCTCATCTGCGGCGTCCGGACGACGCCGAAGTCGATGGTGTATGCGGCCACATTTTTGAATTGCCGCGCCTGCTCTTTAACATCGAGGTAATTCAGCCAGGAGGTGGTGTGGATCGCGTTATGTTCCGCAACCGCGCCGGTGGTAATCACCACAATCCGATCTGCATCGCGATAAGGCAGCGGCCGCAGTAAGACGCTGTCGATCACGGTGAACATGGCGGTGTTCGCGCCGATGCCCAGAGCTAAGGTGAGGATAGCGAGCGCAGCAAACCCAGGATTCTTAACAATCTGCCGTAGAGCGAAACGAAGACTTTGAGCCACGGGACAACTCCTGCTCTGGCACCTGCACTCGGCAGGCCATTGTATTGACTTGTAAGTAAAAGGCTTAGGCAGCCGGGGTTCTCTGGATACTGTTCATTTGCGAACACCCGTCTAGCGCCTGCGAACGAGAAATGGCAGGCAAAAAAAAGACGGCCGCGTTGCGCAGCCGTGCTTCAGCTCAAATTTCAATTGTTCTTGGATTGGCTTACGCGGCGTTTTCGATGTCCATCATGTGCTCACGCAATCCGGCGGTGCGCTCGAACATGCGCTCAACCATTTCCAGCGCGTATCCAATGAATGACAGTCGTTCGCGCACGAGGCTGCGCGGCTGTTGAGGTTTGGGAGGTTTTGATAGCTGATACCGAGTGAACTGAATCGCCACTCCGATCGCTGCTCCTTCGGCGCTCTCCTCCACGCGCACGACAACGCCTTCGCAGATGATCTTCGTTTTTTCTCCCTGCTCAGGCAGCGAAAAATTCAGTTTCACTTTGTTGCCCACCCTTGGCTTCTTCATGCAATAAAAAAATGCGCCGAGCATGTTCATATCGCGCATCAGGGCAGTGTGAGGATCGTGTCCCAAATCGGGAAACAGCGCGATCGCTCGAATAGGAAGGTGGACTCTCGAACATCTACGTTGCTCTGGGAGGGCACAGCGCATAACGTCCAGAGCCCGCTGACTTTGTTGAAAATGCACTTTTTCCTCCAGTTATGTGGGAGGGCGCATCGTGAAAGTTGCAGTTACACGCCCATTTGTAAGTCATTGAATCCAGAGTTGCTTCTGGATCCGATCTGAAACGGTACAGTGCAATATTTGCGCTATGGCCGACATTGGCGTGTGAATTTCACCTGCAAGAGATTGCACATGATCTTGTGCAGATGACGGCTCAAAATCGGGTCGGCATACACTGGAAATCTGCGAGGAACTGATGAATTGCCGGAGAAGTCGCAAGCAATCCAGGAGGACAGCTCAACGATTGAAGTGGGTGTTGTTCCTGCCCGCTCTGGTCGCACCCTTCATAACCTCGATGGAACGAGCTTGGTCGCAGGAGCCAATTCCAACTCCGCCGGCGACTACAACTACTGATTCTGCTCAGCGCCCAACGAGCACTCCGTATACCGGCGATCTTTCCATTTTCGATACACCCGACCGCGACAAGAAACTTCAGATCGAACGCGTAATGGATCTATTGAGTATCCGTGCAGGATCAACCGTCGCCGATATCGGAGCCGGCTCGGGATGGTTCACGGTCCGCGCCGCGAAGCGAGTTGGCGATCAGGGAGCGGTGTATGCAGTAGACATCAATCCGGAAGCGGTCAGGTACATCAATGATCGGATAAAGAAAAATGGCATCCAAAACGTGCACACGATTCTCAGCGCGCCTGACGATCCAAAGCTGCCCACCAATTCCGTCGATGCCGTTCTGATCCTCAAGACCTATCACGAAATCGCCGATCCGGTTCGTCTTCTCGAAAGTCTGCGCAAGTCACTGCGTCCGGGAGCGCGAGTCGGCATCATTGACCGCAACGGCAATGGCCAGGATCACGGCATCCAGAAGACAGTGGTTGAGCAGGAGGCCGCGCGAGCCCGATATCACATCACAGGAGATTACGACTTCGTGAAAGCAGACCGGGAAGATTATTTCCTCATCTTGCAGACGAATCCTTGATTATGTCGAGCAGGTTTTTCGTGGAACTCTCCATCCGCTCATGGCGTAGCACCTGATGGAATGGCTACAACGGCTACTCTCGCTCCGCGTCCAAAGCCCGCGCTGAAGCGGCTGATGTGGATCGTCATGCTCGTGCTCTGCGCGATCGCCGCAGCGGTCGTCGTTCGGCGCATCAGCGCTTTGGTGTCTCCACCGCGAAACGTGCCAGCGCAGCTCGCTGGGCTGGATCAAGTCTTCGCCGATAAGGAAACACTCACCCTCACGCACATCATTCCCGGATTGGCATTCGTAATTCTCGTTCCCTTTCAACTTTCGCGCTCGTGGCGCAACCGTCACCTGCGCGCGCATCGCTGGATGGGACGCATCGTCATGATCCTCGGCGTGATTATAGGAATATCGGCGCTGGCGATGAGCACGAATCCCATCGGCGGGGCAATCGAAGCCTCGGCCACGATCTTCTTCGATCTTTTCTTTCTCTTCGCGCTGACGAAAGCTTACCTGCACATCCGCCGACGGGAAATTGCCCTTCATCGCGAATGGATAATCCGCGCCATGGCGATCGCGCTTGGCATTGCAACCGTTCGTCCCATTATGGGATTCTTCTTCGCTACCAGCCGGCTCACCGGCCTCAGGCCTCACCAGTTTTTCGGCATCGCCTTCTGGATCGGCTTCAGCCTCACGTATCTCGTTGGCGAGCTCTGGATTCGATACACGCGCGTGACGATGACGGCGAAAGTATGAGGTGCCCCAATCAGGCGCTTGGCTTCCGAAAGCATTTGTTGTTTTGTGCGTCGGCAGCTGCAAGCAACGCGACGGTTTTTCCGAGCGAAGCTCAGGAATCTCTGTCTGCGCTCGTTGTGGAGTGAGTTCCAGTACGATATTCTGTGCACAAACGAAACCACTGTTAAAATCTAACTATCACGCGTGGGGCTATAGCTCAGCTGGGAGAGCGCATCGTTCGCAACGATGAGGTCGTCGGTTCGATCCCGACTAGCTCCACCAATTAAATCAACGCTTACCGTCCAGCTCTTCCCAATCCCGCTGTCAAAAGTCCGAAAAAATTCAGCTGATGAGCCGGTCGGTTTCACAGGCCGCTCGGCAACTATGTCCATCATCTCGCTGCGCATGTCAGTCACTTTCCTCCCGAATGTCAAACGCACATACCCGATCGCTTACCCAATCCAGGGGCCTTTAAATTTCGTATTAAGTGGGTGGAGGGATGCAGCCGGCTCGTGCTTCTTTGCTTAATAAGTGGTTTTCATAGCCGCAGATTCTGGTTCCGCGAGCGGGTCACGGCTTCGGTCATGCAATGTGAATGCGCTGACGGTGGATAGCGCAGCCGCAGCCAGTAAATATCCAGCCGGCGCCAGCGGATTCGAGAAGAGTTTGATTAGTGCAGTAGCGACCATGGGCGCGGTTCCGCCGGCTATGCCGATGCCGATATTAAAGGTGAGCGCGTGAGCACTAACTCGATATTCGGGACGAAATTGTTCTGCCAACATCGCAGGTGCTGCACCCATTACGATTGCCAGAAGAAACGCAAAACTTAATTGTGCCAACCATAGTCCTTCAACCCCATTGTGGCTGGCCAGTTCGAATGCCTGCCACGAGATCACTGCCTCCGCCAGAAAAGCCAAAACCAATATCGTGCGTCGAGTTAAAAGACGGTCGGATATCCAGCCGGAGAGAGGTACAACCACAAGCGCGAGCGCTTGCCCGATTGCATTGATTCGAAGTGCCTGCTGTTCAGCAACCTGACCAAATTCGTGAGCATAGGTAGGCAGAAACACCATCGTGACGTAGTCGACAATGCCATATCCAGAGGTAAACAGGAGTGTTGCCCAGAGGATGCCAGGCTGATGACGGATTGCCAGCCGGAGTGGAGAAACACGCGCTATCTCAGCCCGCTGCGTGTGGGTTTTGATTTCCGGCAGGTGCCTTCGTGAATAAAAAGCTACGGAAGCAATAACCCCTCCGAGAAGAAAGGGTGTTCTCCATGCCCATTCCAAAACTCGCTCGGAGCCCGCCCAAGTCGTGACCATGGTGGCGACAGCAGCCGCCAACAGCATTCCCGCAGTGGAACCCAGATTGGCGATGCTCCCTGCCGTTCCTCGGCGCTCTGGCGGAGCGGTCTCGACCAGATACGTCACGGAATCTACAAATTCCCCTCCGACCGAAAATCCTTGGAAGAGGCGAACGAGTATGAGCAGAGCGGGAGCCCAGATGCCGAGCGTGTGGTACGTCGGCAGGATGCCAACTGCAATGGTAGCCAGTCCCATTAGGGTTACCGAGACCAGCAGTACGAATCGGCGTCCGACGCGATCGCCCAGGTGACCCAGAACGACTGCTCCAATCGGCCGCATGAGAAATCCGCTGGCAAACCCGCCATAAACTCCCAATAAGGAAGCCGTGCGGCTGTGACTCGGGAAGAAGAGTGAAGCCAGGACCGGCGCCAAAAGGCCATAGAGGCCGAAGTCGTACCACTCGAGCAGATTGCCGATCGCACCAGCGAGGCCTACGCGAAGCCTTTGTTCCACCCAGTCACGATACAGGCTAGAGGAGGATATTGCTCTGGGATCCGACTGAGATCACGTAAATCATTTTGGGCATAGGCGACCGCAGTCACACGAGTGCGGGTTCGCGGGCCTCGGTAGGGAGGTATTCGGTGATGTAGCCGGCGATGGCGCTGGCTGCCACCGTGTATGGACTGGCGAGATACATCTGTCCCGGTCCGCTGCGGCCGGGGAAGTTGCGATTTTGGGCGCTGATTACGATCTGGTCGGAGCGTGTGGAGACCCCGGGGCCAGCGTTGATACATGCGCCGCAGCTAGGCTCGATGACCTTCGCTCCAGCCTGGCGGAAGATTTCTAAATAGCCTTTACGCATGCAGTACTCGCGTGTCTCCTGCGAGCCGAACTGGATGTAGAACTGGACTGACGGCGCGACGTGCTTGCCTTCGCGCAGCGCGTCGCGGAGCACGGCGGCGTACATGTCCATGTCTTCGTTTTTGCCGGCGGTGCAGGTGCCACCGTAGGCGATCTCGATGGGGACCGGCGTGTGCAGATCTCGTACGTACTTGCCATTGCCAGGATCGCCGGGCGTGGCGACCATGGGATAGATCTCGGAGGCGTCCATCTCGATGACGTGCGCGTACTGTGCGCCGGGATCGCTATAGAGGCCTTCGATCAGCTTTTCGGCTTTGTCACGATTCATGCCACGGCGCTCGACGAGAAAATCTGCAACCTTCCTGTCGGGAGCGACGATGCCGGTGAAGCCTCCAATTTCAGCGGCCATGTTGCACATGGTCGCGCGTTCATCGACTCCAAGCTCTTCGATGGCTTCGCCGGCGTACTCCATCACTTTGGCGAGAGCCTTGCCGCTGCGGATGTAGTCCATGGCGAGCAGCTTGAGGATGTAGTCCTTAGCGGTGACATTCGGGCGGCGCTTGCCGCGAACGATCACCTTTACCGTTTCGGGAACCTTCACGCGGACGTCTTTCGTGATCCAGGAATTGAAGACGTCGGTAGTCCCGATTCCGAAGGCGACGCATCCAACGGCACCGACGTGCGGAGTGTGCGAATCCGACCCTACATTTAATTGACCGGGCAGAGCGTAGCTCTCGGCCATAACGGAATGGCAGATGCCTTCAGAACCTTTGCGGTCCTTTAACTCGCCGTGAAGCTTGATGCCTTGGGATTCGGCGAATGCCTCCTGCTTCATCTTGAGTTGCGTGGCCAGATCAAGCAAGCCCATCTTCTTCTTTTCTTCTGATAGAACCTCGTCGAGAAAGGTGAGATGGTCGCGGAAGAACATGATGCTTGCGCGATCGTTCACCGGTGTGTCTTTGCCGACGAAGTGCTCGTAAAAAATCGCGGCCATGGGCGTGACGTATTCATGGCTGAAACGCAGATCGGTGCGGGCGAATCCGGAGTCGCCAGGCTTCACGGCAGCCACTCCTACTTTGCCATCAGGCGCAATCATGTGGCGCGCGAAGATCTTTTCCGTCACCGTCATCGGGCGAGGCTTGGTGTCGATTCCCGGAATGGTAACTTTGCCCTGCATGCGCGCAACGTTGAATGGGAAGAGCCCGCCGTACTCGATCACCTGGCGAGTGATCTCATCTTCCCCGCGCGTGAAGACCTCGAGCGGAATCTCTTCGCCGCGTCGGATGCAATGGATAAGGCTGAAGTCAGTAGACGTGAGTACGCCGAGGTTCTGGCAGTTCTGCTTGTAAATGCGCTCAATGTTTTCCGCGATCACCAGCTTGATGCCGGCCGACAATTCCGCATATGGCGACTGTTCGCGGCTCGAGCCTTTACCTCGTCGCTTGCCACTCACCGCCGCGACGAAGCCGCCTTTCTTCACGTCTCCACGCTTGATGGGAAGCTCGCTTCCGCACTTCAGACCGGTGTAGGGAAACTCGCCCAAGGTCTCATCGAAAAAGAAGCAGATGTGCGCCGGAGTGATCTCGTCGGTGGAGATGTCGTCGCGTAGCTTGGGATTCTTTGCAGGATTTTTCGTGTCCCAAGGCAGATTTTCTCCGGCGAGTTGTAGGCGGATCAGCTCCGGATCTTCGGTGAGAAAGAGGATGCGTCCGGTGAGCTTGACCGACGTAGGACGCTTGCGAACTTCGCGCGTAAACAGAGGGTTGGGCACAAGTAAATTCTAGCTGACTGGAGACGGCAACAGAACCGCCGGCGGTAGCCGGTGGGGCACCCGCGTGTGTTGCGGCTGCGCTTACGTACGTCACAGTGCAACGATCATCGTGAGCCGGAGCTGCCATTCGGCATCTCCGGCCCGCCGCCTACCCGGCGCCGGTTCTATTCTTGCCGCAACGCATGTGCTGGATCGATCGACGCCGACTGGCGCGCCGGCAAGTAACATGCCAGCAATCCAAGCCCGATGAGGAGCAGCGGTGCGCCGATCAGCACGACTGGATTCGAGCTGCTCGTACTATTCACCTGGCTCGCAGGCGACGACATCGCGGAGACTGCGCGCTCGGCTGCCGCGGCTAACATCATTCCCACAGTGGCGCCTGACACGAGCAGAAAAGCTCCTTCTTTGATCACCAGCGCCAGCACATCTCGCTTCTGCGCTCCCATGGCCATTCGGACCGCGAGTTCCTGGCGTCGCTGCGACACGGAATAAGCGCTCATTCCGGCAAGGCCGACACAGGCGAGCAGTAAGCCAAAGACTCCGATCGTGCCGTAGGTCCATGCCGCCATTTTCAACGGCGACATGAATTGCTGGACGTGTTCATTCATAGACATTACATTGAAGGGCGTCACGGTGGAGCTGAGGCTCGCGATTTCGTGTTGTACTACTTCGGTGGGATTCGCCCCCGGCGTTCCGCGAACGATCAGCGTGACTCCATCAAGCGACGGCCGTTGAAATGTCGAGTCATTCAGCGGGAAGTAAACTGCAGGCCGTGGCTTTTGAACGACGAGGCCCTCGGCGACATCACCGGCCACTCCAACCACGTGATATCCGTGCACGTCTCCGGTGCCGACTTGAGCGCGATAGTCGAACGATCCCGGCAAAATTTTCGGGGGTGTGAGGGTATCGTTCGCAATTTCAATTTGTCGGCCGATCGGATTTTCTCCGGGCCACAGCTTCTGGACCAAGGCTTGGCTTACAATCACAGCTTTTGCCTCGCTGGTTTCGTCGCCGCGGAGGAATGCACGACCCAGCTGAATTGGAACTCTCGTGGTGTCGAAGTAATCCTTGCCGACCACGTGACTGGCGACTGCATCGACGATGTCGGAATGCCCGAGGCGGTCGGTAGGTACGGACAAGCTCAAAAAGCGGCTGGGTAGCGATACCGGAATCGATTCCGTGAGCGTTACAGCCACGACCGTGGGTAGCGCTTGTACTCGTTCCAGAAGCTTCTCGAGAAAATCGCCGACTTTGTCTGAGGGATATCCATCGCGCACCGGATCCATCGAGAGCAGGTAGAGATTGCGAGAGTCGAAGCCGGCTCTGACTCCCATTGTGGTCTGGATGCCGATCGACATGAGCGCCAGCACTACCAGAAGCGTGAGCGATCCCGCGACCTGCGAGACCATCAGCAGATTGCGCAATCCGATGCGGCGGAATTTTGTGAACCTTACGTCTCGGCCATCCTTCAATGCTTCGGCAATGTGAGGTCCGGTTGCGTGAAGCGCCGGCGCTAATCCGAAGAAGAATCCCGTGACTAGCGTCAAAGCCATGCTGAAAAGAAGGACGTGAGCATCCGGCGTGAGGTCGTAAGTCACCGGCATCGGCAGCGGCAGGCGAAGCTGTGACAGCAAATGCATGAGCCAGGCGGACGCAAGCAGCCCGAGCACGCCCGCTATGGCGGCAATGATCATGTTCTCCGTCACTAGCTGGCGGACAAGACGCGCGCGGCTCGCGCCGAGGCTTAGCCTGACTGCGATCTCGCGGCGACGTTCAGTGGCGCGGGCCAGCATCATATTGGCAACATTCGCGCAAGCAATCAGTACTACAAGCCCAGCCATAAGAAGAAGAAATGAAGTAAAGAACGGACGATCTTGCTTGCGGAGCGGCAGGAGCTTGCCGCCATCCACCAGAAACACACGTCGCCCTTTTCGTTCGCTTTGCTCTTCGCCGTTGTCTTGTTGAAGCTGCTGGGTGATCGCGTCGAGTGCCGCTTCTGCGCGGCTAGCCGTGACGCTCGGCTGCAGTCTCCCAACGACACGAAAGAGCGCGACATCAC
>DATEMI010000391.1:0-3329 GCA_035275665.1 Terriglobales bacterium
GCGCTTGAGAAATACAGGTTATCGATCCGGGTGGATCCGACATTCGGCTCGGAGCTCGGGCTGGCCGACACGCTAGCGGTTATGGGTCGGGAATCCGAGGCACGCGAAGCTTACACCAAGGCTGAGATGTTCGCGACCAGCGAAAGCGACCGCGTGAGCTACGAACTGCAAGCTGCGATGACTTACATTCGCGAGAACAATCACAAGCAGGTGGACAAGACTCTGCATGAAGTCGCGAAGCATGCCCATAACGTGGGCTTAGCGAAATTGGAAGCTGAGGCGAACCGGGTGATGGCGATCAGCGCGCCCGACTACAAAGATGCGGTCCACCACCTGAAGGCAGCGGACCGTGCCCTGACCCAGGCGCGCAACATCTCGAAGAGTGATCGTGAAGAAGAACGGGCGCTCCTACTACAGGTTGCGGCAATGCGGGCTGCACAAGACAAATCCTGGGATGTAGCCCAAAAATCGGTGAGCCAGTTGGAGATGATGGCGGGCCAGAGCCGCAAGCGGTCGGTGCAGGTGGCGTATCACGCTGGAGCTGGAGCGGTGCTGGTCGAGCAAGGAAAATACGCGGACGCCATCTCACATCTTCAGGAAGATACGGAGAACCCGGAATCGATGCTGCGTTTGTGGAAAGCTTACAAGCAGACGGGTGCAGCGGAAGATGCGAAGCTGCTCGCAGGGAAGCTGGCAGGCGTAAATGAGCCGACGGTGGAGCAAGCGATGGTAGTGCCGGCGTTCCGCACACTGTTGGCTGACCAGCAACGACAGGCGGCGAAATAGGAGCGTACTCCTGCCTCCATGCCCAGAATTCCCATCTTCAGACTCGGACAACCAGTGGAAGAGATTCCGCCGGAGCTCAAGAGCTACGTTCCGACGCTTTCGCTGGAAGGACTGCAGGTTGGAGTTGACAACCTGCGCCACGACGTATTTCTGAGCCCAAGGTTTGTCGAAACGGCGCGTACCTATATCGCAAGAGTCATCAACCGCCACGGCGACCTGGAAGGCCTGCTGGCAGCAGAAGCCCCAGCTGCGGCACCGCGCAGTCCGTTCCTGAACCGTCTGAGCACTCCAGCCAAGCCGGCTGCTAAATCCGAACCGGCGGAACTGAAGCCGCTGCTGACTGAGTTGCATGTAACCGCGCTCAATCGGGCCAAAGCCGAAGGAAAAATTTCCATTGATTTGCTGGCACGTCTCGCCATCATCAAGTTCTTGCGCCAGGAATTGCAAGCACAGTACGGGCTGGTGCTTGAGCGTTGCCGGATGATGCTGAAGTCCTACGAAGGAACTCGTCATCAGAAAGCACTGGAATATCGGGAGCGGGTTGCATCGTTTCAAGTCCGCAAGAAAATCATTCTCCGCAAAGCTGGGCAGGAACTGTTCCTCATGTTGCGGGACATGGAGAAAGAGACGATCGCACGGACGAGGCGCTCTCGATTTGGTGACAGCGAGACCGAAGGACACAAGGTCCTCCTGAGCCGCCTGATTTTTTCCGATGATGGCCGCGATGACTACCTGGGCGCCGAGCACTACGTAATGCTGGGAAATTGGGAGCGCGACCCAGACCGGTTTATCCGCATGCGTGACGTGGTCTGCAAATTTCTGCGTTCTCTCACGCTCGAAGCGCAGAACAGTGAAGACTCGGCTCTAGACGCATGGCTCAATGCGCCGGAAAATGCGCAGGAGATTGTGGGCAGCGGAACGCCGGACGAGTCGACGCCCGAGGGCCGCTCGCAAAAAATCCGGCTTGCGAATTGGGTGCGACTGCTGGAGGACGAGGGCGTGATGGAGTATGTGATCGCCTCGTACGAAGTGGTGCCGCTTTTGGGAGAATACGCTCCCCGAATCAATCCGCAGCAGTTGAAAAATGCACTGATTTCGCGCGCTGAATGTGACCGCGTTGAGCGTCTTATCCAGGAAGGTGGAAAATATTCGCCGAATAATCTGTACACGGCTGTGGGGCGAGTTGCCAGTTGTCGGGGAGCCGATCGTGCGCGGTTTGCAGGCCGGTTCCTACGCGACTTCCTGCGCTATCACCGCGACTTGCGACGGCTGGAGACGTTAAATGCAACCCTCGACAGCGTGAATCTGATCGGCAACGAAAAGTTGCGACAGCTGTCCGCCGTCAATGGCACGCTGTACGAGTTCCTCTCGTCCGACGAACAAAAGCCCGTCGAAGAGAAGGTTCTCGGGCACGTGATCATCAAGGCAGACATTCGCGACTCGTCGCGATTGACGCGGTCGTTGATGGACTCGGGGCTGAATCCAGCCTCGTATTTCAGCTTAAATTTTTACGATCCGGTCAATAAGCTGCTCGCAAAATACGATGCGACCAAGGTGTTTCTCGAAGGCGATGCGATCATTCTGGCGCTGCAGGAGAAAGAGAACGAGCAAGGATTCGCGGTGAGCCGCGCCTGCGTTCTGGCGCGAGAGATCGTGGAAATTGTGCGCGGCTACAACGAGCTTGTAACGAAATCAGGATTGCCGCCCTTGGAGTTGGGTGTCGGCATCTCGTATCAGGAATCGGCTCCGCTCTATCTGATGGATGGAGAGAAGCGCATCATGATTTCTGAAGCTCTCAACGAGAGCGATCGGCTTTCCTCTTGCAACAAGCGTGCGCGGAAGGCCATCGAGCCCCTGGCAAGTCCCTTCCATGTGTATGCATTTCAAACGGCTAGCGATGCGGATGCCGGCGAAAGCGCCGAAGACTTCGTGATGGCGTTTAACCTGGGCGGAATCCGGATGAACCCCGCGGCTTTCAAAAAGCTGCAACAGGAAGTGTCGCTGGAGCCAGTTGACATGGCGCTGCCGGCGCTTTGGGGGAAGGAAGAATATCGGCTGTTCAGCGCGCTTATCACGATTGGCAACGACATCTTCCGCAAGATCGTGCTGCGTGAGAGCAAGGTGGCGCAGATCGATGCCCGAACGTTCTCTCTTCAGAAGTGGACGGAGAAAACGTATTACGAGGTTTGTTCCGATGCTGCCATCTACGAACAGCTGGACAATGGAAAATCGGCAGCGGCTGCCCGTTAGTCCCTATTTCTTGAGTTCCACTGCATAACTTGGCCTTTTGCACCTACCGCGATTGCCTCTCCTGGCCGCGTGGTGGTAACCGCGTTCATGTTGATGGGTTGCGAGGCGATCGTCTTCGATTTGCCTGGGTCGAGTTGCAGCAGGTGAGAAGAACCGACGGCGAGGACCTCGTTGCGGTTTGGATCGATGTAAGTGACGTCGGAAAAGTAATACTGGGGATGAACGGCAACTGGCTTCCAGGTCGCGCCTCCATCATCCGTGATAGCGAGATTGGAATCATCGACCTCCGGATG
>DATEMI010000392.1:0-2935 GCA_035275665.1 Terriglobales bacterium
CTCGTCCAGTCGTTCTTATTTGGGATAAAGACCGATGATCCGCTGACGCTCAGTTCCGCAGTGGGAATTCTATTCGCCGCCGTGATGCTGGCCGGTTACGTGCCTGCTCGCAGAGCTTCTCGAATCGATCCCATTCACGCACTACGGGAAGAGTAATCCAAATCCAGCATGAGAATGGGGGGAAGGAAGGCCGGGACAATAATCGGGGACAGGAATCAGGGGAAATCAGGGAAATCGGGGACAGCTTGACCACCCCAGCCGTTCCGCGCGAGCGCAAGGGAGTTTCAGAGTGGCTGACCTCCACCAAAGTCTCGGATTTTCTCACACCCTGTCCCTATAACAACTGTGCCGGACCACGCTGTGCGCGCTACATCCGCAATGTAAACTCAACCGTCTTTCGCGACCTGACGGCGGATGAGGTTCTGGAGTTCCATTGTCGCTTGCTCGGCTACCAGTATGAGGCCAGCCGGGAGAATCTTCCGACATCTGGAATGTCAGCCGAATATGTGGGTCGTGAGACACGCCGTGTTTGGCGGAAGTGAATGGTGCGATTCCGATCTATTCCGGCATCGATATTGATATTCCCACTGGTCTCAAAGCGCACTAATCCGGCCGACGTAAAAGCGGCGGTGCTTGCCGCCTTTCGCGCTGGAGCGCCCGGAGTTGTTCTCTCGCGCAAGTACGCGGAGATGAAGCTGACCAATCTAGCCGCAGCGGGAGAAGCATTAAGACAGCTCGCGTAGAGGCTTTACCAAAAGCTGACTGCCGATTGCGTTTTTCTTGGGGTGGGTGATGGGAATCGAACCCACAACGTCCGGAGCCACAGTCCGGTGCTCTGCCAGTTGAGCTACACCCACCGCTTTGGGGAAGAAACTACGGGTAGAAGTCGATTATAGCAGGCGGAAATCTGGAATCCGGCGCCCCGTTCTCTGCCTCAGACGCTCAATGCCGATCAGATTCTTCGCCCTCGAGCGCTCGCGCAAGCACACCAGCGTTTCAATGGGAATCAACCCAGCACCTTCTCTGAGCAACTGTTCGGAATATTCGCCCTTCCAATCAAAACAGATATGAGAAGGAAAATCGGAGTCGTCATTCTTTCCGGAATCGCTCTGGGTCTTGCGGCCTGTTCGAATGATTCGGCAACCACACGCAAGCAGGCGGCGAACGCAACCGAACAACTCAAGCAGGAGACTCGCGAAGCCGCAGGCAATATAAAGAAGGGCGCCGCTGTCGCCAAGACCGACCTGACCGCTGCAGCCCAAGGAGTAAAGGAAGGGCTGAACGACAAGGCCTCGTCACAAGTGAACGTGAACACCGCGAGCAAAGCCGAGCTCATGGGATTACCCGGCCTCAATGAGGCAAAGGCAAACGCCATCATTGCAGATCGCCCTTATCGAACTGCGCACCAGATCGTCAGCAAAGGCGCAGTTAGCGAAGACGAATATCAGAAAATCGCTTCACACTTGACCGCCAGTTCTGCCTCACAATGACTTTGTAGCGTTCGCAGCCGCAAAACCCGCGGCTGCCTTACCAGCTATCGCCGGCGGTTCTGTTCTTACTCTTGATTCGCTACAATCAGGAACATTGAAACCTGCAGCCAAGAAAAAACTGAGCGCCGCTCCGGTGGTTGTTCCGATCCTGGATGGCTCTCCCGAAGCAGCGCTGGCACACCTGCGCGCCGTCGATCCCGTGCTCGCTTCCATCATCGAACGTGTCGGTCCATATGCAATGCAGTACCACGAGCCGACTTTCCGCGCCCTTGTCCGATCGATTGTCTTTCAGCAACTGCACGGCAAAGCCGCACGGGCAATTTTCGATCGTCTACAGGCGAAAGCGGGCGGCGAGATTACGCCCGATTCCATTTTGAAACTGCGGCCGCAGCAAATGCGCTCGCTCGGACTCTCCAAGCAGAAGCTCACTTATATTCGCGATCTCGCCCGCAAGACGCGGGATGGAGTGGTGGAATTCGATCGTTTTCCCCAGATGTCGGATGAATTAGTGATCGCCGAATTAACGCAGGTTAAAGGGATCGGGGACTGGACGGCCCACATGTTCTTGATGTTCGCGCTGCGCAGGCCGAACATTCTGCCTACCGGTGACTACGGCGTGCGTAGCGCAATTCGCAAGGCCTACGGAATGAAAGTCATGCCCAAACCGAGGACGATGGAGCGCATCGCCAAATCCTGGCATCCGTACTGCTCAGTTGCTAGCTGGTATATGTGGCGCTCGCTTGATGTGCCCGTAGAACTTTAAACCTCTCATCCGCTCGTCGTGGCGGACACTCCACTATCATCTACTGCGGTTTTGCAGGCGCGGCGCTGAGCTGTTCTAATTGTTTCAGCTTTGCTCGCACACTTTCCGAATTTGGAGCGTTGGGAGCAAGTGCCAGATAGGCTTTTGCCTGTTGGGCCGCTCCGGCAAAGTCCTGCTTGCGCGCGAGAATGTCGCCCAGGTACAGCGCGGCAACAGGCCGACGGTGCTCGTTGTCGAGCGAGATAAATTTACGCATGTTGCGCTCGGCATCATCCATGTTGCCGAGATTATAGCTGGCCACGCCGCCGAAGAAGTAAGCCTCTGGATAGGCTAGTGGGGCGAGTCGATTAACCTGCTCGCTCATGCGAACCGTGTCTTTCCAATTCTGTTGCGTGGCAGCGATCACCGCCAGGCCAAAATAGGGCTTCGCATATTGCGGATCGGAATTGATAGCCTGCTGAAAGTCCTTCGATGCCGCATCGTTCTGCTTGTTGCCTTGGTGGATCATCCCCAAAAGAGCCCATGCAGCGGCAAATTTCGGATACTCCTCCACAGCTTTCGTCAGCTCTTTTTCGGCGTCTTTGAAATTATTTTTCGTAACATCCTTCTGCGCCTTTTCGTATGCCTTGCGCGCGTTCTTCGGAGCCTGCATGGTGGTCAGGCTGATGGTCGTGCCTTCGCC
>DATEMI010000393.1:0-7239 GCA_035275665.1 Terriglobales bacterium
AGCCGACCATCTGCTGAGCATGTACAACCCAGTCACTCAACTCATTCCCGCGTGGGAGAAGAACGGCGACGACAGCATCATCGACACAATGATGAATCTGCAACTGCTGTGGTGGGCGAGCCGCGAGACCGGCGACTCAAAATATCGCGATGCCGCACTTAAACATGCGTTGCGCTCCGCCGAATGGTTCGTGCGCAACGACGGATCGGTGATCCAGTCCGTGCACTACAATCCCGGCGACAACCGCCAGGAGTTTCGTCTTCATGGCGGCGCTCCTCGCGGGGACCAACTACTCCTGTTTCCGAACAATGCAAAACCAGGCGAGCGCGTCTTCTATCACACCCATCAGGGATTCTCTTGGGAAACAAACTGGTCGCGCGGCATCGCCTGGGCGCTGTATGGATTCGCGACCGCATATCGCGAGACGCACGATCCATCGCTACTGCAGGCGGCACAAAAAGTCGCCGACTTTATCGCAGCTAATCTCCCCGACGATTACGTACCCTGGTACGACTTCAACGACGAAGGCGTGATCTATCGCAATCGCGACAGCTCGGCAGCAGCGATTGCGGCCAACGGCTTCTTGCAGTTGTCTGCACTCGAGCAGAACGCGCAGAAAGCTCAGTCGTACCGCGCAGAAGCAGAGCGGATCACGCATTCACTCATTGATCGCTATCTCACACCGACATTTCCGGGCGACAATTCGCCGCCTGGAATTCTGCGTCACGGCAGCGGCACGCGCCCGGCCGACGGCACGCTGATTTACGGCCAGTATTACCTCTTGGAAACATTGGCTGCGCTCGATAAAGCGCAGTAGCTGCGATTTGTGATTTGGCCGACAGCGGCCTGGTACGCGAATCCAGTGGCCCAACCGTCGTCGAGCAGCAGGGCTCCATCCTGACTTCCCGAAGTGGGATTCAGCTGCTCTTCGCTGCGTGAATCGGCTGTCAGCGACTCCTCGAGTTCAAGTGGACTGGTAATACCGGGGCGCTTGGCCCAATTCGTTGTGCAACGGCTCCGGCGCCCATTTGACTTGTTGAAGGAGGCTTCGTTCTTGTGGCCGCGTGGGAAGAAGTGCTGAGGGCGCCGTCCTGCAGGTTTGTGAATTTAGATTGTGACTAGAATTTCTTGCTCCTTCGGCGAACCAACCTGTGGTAGATTCGCTTTGCCGCCACTTCCATTCGCTCTTGAAGCGAAATTTCCCGGCCCTTTTGGAGGTGGTGCATTGAATATAGAAGCGCAGCAGCCAGAATTTCCCTACAACGTAAGAATCGAAACCTCGTCCGGCCAGTCGGCCAGTGTTCCCATCGCGTTTCTCACGCGACAGCAAGTTGAAAACTTTGTTCAGTTCGACTTCAAGCGACTGGTGGAGGAGGCCGGAATCAAAGGCGCTCGCATTCACGTAGAACGCGCCACCACAGCCGATTATGACAAAGTCCTGGGCGATGTAGCTGCGTGCCTGAAGACCGCAAGCAGCAAAGTCGCATAAATCAGCAACAATCCATCGACTGCCCCACTCATCGTGCCGTGCGATGAGTGGGGTATTCCATGATCCGGCCAGTTGTTTTTTGGCTGTCCGGTTTTGCAGTAGTTTCAGGCGATTTATCGCTCTGCTGTAAGTAGCCCGGCATTCCGCAGTATTCGACGGACCTTCTTGGGCGAGACCGACAACTTCTTTGCGACGCGCAGCACTTTTCGTCCTTCGCGTGCCCACACTTTTGGAATCACGATCTCGGCGAACTCTTCTGTGACCTGCTGGAATGTCTTGTCTCCAAGCATCCCTTCCGACCAGGTGCGCAGTGTGTCATCGATCTTCGATACGCGCAGAATGCGCGCCTTCAACATTGCCATCTCCTCCCAGAGATGATCGCGGTCTTCGCTCCCGATCAGCGCGGAGGCAAGCTCGACATACTTCTTTGCCTCTTCCCAATCCTGGAAAAAATCGTTCGCCGCTGTGCTGCCCCGCGCAAGGTAGGCTCCGGCTTTCAGACGCCGATTTTCTGTTTGCGTCGCAAGTGCAATGGCTTCCTCCGCGTATTGGCGCGCAAGATTCGCATGGAGTGCCAAATCGGAATCCTCGGTCTCATCCTCCACTCGGGCGTTTTCTGCCGCCGACTGCAGCACGCGAGCGCGGGCCATGAGAATGTGATCATGTTTCTGCTGCGCCAGTTCGTACGCTTTCAGCGCTTCATGCGCTGCGCGGTCGATGTCCCCTTGATCGAGATGCAGTTGTCCGGCATTGACCAGCACGGTACCAGTCCCGCCATGGTGCTGATGGTGCGCATAGATTTCTCCGGCGCGATGAAGCTGGTCGAGAGCATCGCGGCAGAGTTTCGTGTACCGAGCATGAGCGCCGCCGCGCGATTCGCCGTCGCCTGATTTGGCGGAGATTGCGGCGCGCGCGTCAATCTGCTTGCGAAGCTGCAGCGCGATCAAGCGCTTCACGTATGCCGCATTTACCAAAGCACGAGCAAGATTTCGGTGGTTGGGATAGCGCTGAGCGTAGATCGTCACCGCGCGATCGAAGTGATGCAGCGCCTGCGCGTACTCACCCGAACGGCGCACGATACGCCCACGAGCTGACTCGATGTTGCCGAGCGCCAGGTAATCATCGCTTTGCTTCAATTCAGCTTCAGCGTGGTCGAGCAGGCGCAGTCCCTCTTTGGCACGACCAAGTTGAAAATTAATCCAGCCTTCTTGAATTTGAATGAGCGCGGTGAGCTTCGATTCCTTCACGCGGCTGGCGAGGCGTCGAGCTTCGGAGATGTCATGCAATGCAGCTTCATACTCCCCTTTCTTGCGATGCGCACGCCCTTTCCAGAAATGGCCCAGGACCATCAGACGCGGATCGTTCAGCTCGCGTTCGGCGTGCAATACGAACTGCAAAAGAGAGATGGCCGAGTCGGCGTCCTCTTTCGCGATGCAAGCGAAAGCCTCGGCCATGCGCAGCAGCAGATAGTCCGAAACCGGCATCTGCCGCCGGTGGTCCAGCGAAAATCGCGCCAACAGCGATTCGATCAGCCGATGGTCGGAGTAGCCCGCATCCACCCACTCGGCGATACAGAGAACAAACGATGCTGCAGCCTCTTCGCTCGGCTGGGTCTGCTCAGAGAGGCCTGTAGAGCTCTCAAGCAGGTGAAATCCCGATTCGATGTGGCGAGCTCGTAATGCTCGATTCAGATCACGGGTTAGATCAGCCAGGGCTCCCGCCATGGTAGGATTGTATCGCTCTCATCCAGAATGGTCTATCCGGAGCCTCTACCGCGCAAGCCTTAAAACCCTTGTTTCTCACATATGTGACTAATTATCAATAACTTACCTTAGTATGTGCATGGAATGTGGGTCGCCAACTAACCGGTCCAAATCGGACCACTTGGATTGCCTTGTGCTCCAATTCCGGCTTCTAATGGGGTGCGCTTGAGGCAGTAGCAAATCTGCACTTGGAGAGACTTTATGATTCGGACTCAAGGAACAAATCAAAACGGGAATGGCTCCCGTTGGACGGGAATTACTCGTCCTTATTCAAATCAGGACGTCGATCGCCTGCGGGGAACGATCCGAATCGAGTACTCGGTCGCCCGCGCCGGCGCCGAAAGACTCTGGAAGCTGCTTCACGAGGATGGATATGTCGCCGCTCTTGGCGCACTCACCGGAAACCAGGCAGTCGAGATGGCCGCGGCCGGTCTGAAGGCAATCTATCTCAGTGGGTGGCAAGTGGCGGCCGACGCCAACCTAAGCGGACAGATGTATCCCGACCAGAGCCTTTATCCAGCAAACAGCGTGCCGGCAGTGGTGCGCGCCATCAACAATGCTCTGCTGCGCGCCGACCAGATCGCGCACAGCGAAGGACGAGACGGCATCGACTGGATGCTGCCCATCGTCGCGGACGCCGAAGCCGGGTTTGGCGGATGCCTGAACGCTTTCGAGTTGATGAAAGCCATGATCGAAGCCGGGGCGGCTGCCGTGCATTTTGAAGATCAACTTTCCTCCGCCAAGAAGTGCGGACACCTCGGGGGCAAGGTTCTCGTTCCCACGCAGGAAGCCGTTCAGAAATTAGTCGCAGCCCGACTGGCAGCAGATGTTCTCGGAGTGCCGACACTGGTAGTAGCGCGCACCGATGCCAATTCGGCACAACTGCTCACAAGCGACTGCGATCCGTGCGATCGCGAGTTCATCACCGGCGCTCGAACGGTAGAAGGCTTCTACTGCATGCGCGGGGGACTCGATGCGGCCATCGCGCGCGGCCTTGCCTATGCTCCGTATGCCGATCTGATCTGGTGCGAAACCTCTGAGCCCAACATGAAAGAAGCGCGCCGGTTTGCCGACGCCATCCACGCCGAGTTCCCGGGCAAACTGCTTGCCTACAATTGCTCGCCATCATTCAATTGGAAGGCGAAGCTCTCGGAAACCGAAATTGCCGACTTCCAACGCGAGCTAGGCAAGATGGGCTATAAATTCCAATTCGTGACGCTCGCTGGATTCCACGCGCTGAATCTCTCCATATTTGAACTGGCGCGTGACTACGCGCATAACGGAATGTCGGCCTACTCGCAGCTTCAGCAGCGCGAATTCCAAATGGCGGAGAAGCATGGCTACGGAGCGGTGAAGCATCAACGCTTTGTCGGAACTGGATACTTCGATTCCGTTGCTACCGTGATCTCCTCGGGACAAACATCAACGTGCGCTTTGGCGGGATCCACGGAAGCAGAACAGTTTGACGCTAGCGCGACCAATGGGCACGCAGGCGCGATCCGAACCAATGGTCACGTCGTAAATGGCAATGGTCACTCACACACAAACGGATCGGCGCCGAGCTTCCGTGCGGAGGAAAGCTTTCCTGCAATTGAAGAGGAAGAAATCGCATTAATGCCTTCAGGTGACTAGAGTCTGATCTCTGGCCGCCAGTTGCGCGCAACAGCGGCTCCGCTTGAAAACCATCGGCGGAGCCGCGTATTCCATCTACTGTTTGCGAACCAGCTTGATACTTTCACTTTGCTGTCCATCATCGCTGAACCTTACCAGCCGTGCTTCGTGCTGACTTGTGAGTTCCATCCGGAATCTAACATTTGGACCGTAGTCCGTACATCCGTGGCAGGTGTGATGTGGGACCTCAAAGGTTAAAGCCTTCCTTGCACAGCCGGATCAAGCATCGGCAGTGTGGTTTCATTCACGACGTGCCAAGGCTCACTTTCATCCTTCCGAGTTTGCAAATAGAAACCCGCCGTGCCTGCGAGCTTTGATCCGGCATTTTCGATTTTAAGATCGATTGAGGGAAGACCATTGCTAGTCCCTTGCCATGTTCCTGCAAAGGCTGATCCGGCAACACTCTTTTCAGCCTGAGCAGTGGCGAATGCAGCCAAGAGCAAAACAACAACCAGCAATCTCAAATTCGTTTTCATAGTGCCTCCCTCATGCGCCGGGCGCCTTGGCCAGCGCTGCCGTCGCAAGACTTCCGCCCAACCCCATCGTTTCTACTGCCGAGGACGGTACGATCACCATCGATCCGCGCTCTTTAATCGCTTCATAGAGCATGTTCATCGCGCGCAGATGCAGCGCGACCGGATTGTCCTGATAGGTCGCTGCGGCTTGTGAGAATTTGTCGGAGATCTCCGTCTCCGCCTGGCCGAGAATGATGCGTGCCTGCCGCTCGCGTTCTGCCTGGGCCTGGCGTGACATTGCGTCTTCGAGCGCTTGCGGAATGCGTACGTCGCGAATCTCGACAGATTGCACCGTGATTCCCCACGGATTGGTCTTCTCGTCGAGGATGCGCTGCAACTCGCGGCCGAGCGTCTCGCGTTCAGTGATCATCTGCGATAGTTCGTGGCGGCCAATCGATTCGCGTAATCCCGTCTGTGCGCTCATCGTGATCGCTTGTACGAAATCTTCAACTTCGAGAATGGACTTTTCTGCGTTCCACACCATCCAGAACACGATTGCGTCGACGTTAACGGGAACGGTATCGCGTGTAAGCGTGGATTCAGCGGTCACGCTCGCGACGCGAATACGCTGATCGACGAAGCGACTCAGGCGATCCACAATGGGAACGACGTGGAACAGCCCCGGTCCCCGCAACCCGACGTAGCGTCCGAAGCGCAGCACGGCAACTTTCTCCCACTGATCAGCGACCTTGATGGCAAACAACAGGTAAATTCCCGCCGCCAGGCACACATAGAAAGCCGCGCGGCTGCCCAGCGCCATCATCAACGCAAATCCGATTCCGATGGAGATAACACATAATGCCAGCGCCATGCCGCTGATCCGATTTCGATTGATGTTCCACATAATTCACCTTCGCTTTCTTACTTCACTCCGCATCTCTTCGAGTTCTTCGATGAGTTCTTCGACCGTGAATCCGGCTGCGCCGGCGCGCGCCGCAAAATCGGCAACGAGCTGATCGAGGCGGCGGCGCCGGTCGGCGTCGTTGTGATTCACTTTCTGCTTGCTGATGAAGGTTCCTGTCCCTTGCTGTGTCTCCAGAATTCCGCGGATTTCCAGCTCGCGGTACGCGCGAATGACCGTATTCGGATTAATCGACAGGTCCACCGCAAGCTGGCGCACCGTGGGGAGTTGATCCCCTGCGGTGAGTGCTGCAGAGGCCAGCCCTCCCGTAACCTGATCGATGATCTGCCTGTACACGGGCACGCCGCTGTGCAGATCGAGTTCGAACCGGAACGGTCTACCTTTTTGAAGGGACGCGGCCATCTCTCAGATATAATGTACTAGTTATATAGAACAGTCAAGAGAAGATTTGGTTGTCGCAAAAAAACTGTGTTCGTCGATATCAGGTAGAGCCCGGGATAATTGCAAGTGCCGCGTTGTTTGCGGCACGACTAGAAAGGTCGGGCATAGCACGGTAGCTGCACCATGCGACGTGACGAGTCCCGCGATTTTAGCGGGACGGTTGGCTTTCGGCCGGGATGACTAACAGACAATGGTCCCCGCAAAAACGCGGGACTTTCACTGCCGTTGCACGATACCTGGGCGTTATCACGCCGGGCTATTTCCAGTCGTGCCGCAACGCGGCACTCGCAAACAATGATTTTGGATCTCGATGCCGCTGAGAATTGAAGGTGGGAAAACCGGATATCACCGCGAAGCCTTGACGCGCGCAAACACAATTCCAACCCCATCTGGATCGCTGACCGAAACTAAACCGGCATGCTCCTGCGGCTTCAAACCGCGTTTGCGCAATTCGCCGGCCGCGCGCTTCACATCTCGGACCGCAAACACGACTTCGGT
>DATEMI010000394.1:0-2467 GCA_035275665.1 Terriglobales bacterium
CGAGCAAGGTAAGGGACCCCGCCGACAACAACGATCCACATAAGATCGGTCGGCGTGAACCTCGTGCGGAGTACCTTGGATGGCTGCATTGTCGTCAGATCAATGAGTTCGTCGATCATTGTGCTTGGATGGCCAGTCGACCATCAATAAGCCGACGCTGATAAAGGATATTAGCGGCGCGGGTGCGCTGCATTCAATGTCTGCAGCTCCTGCGGTGTCAATGTCAGTGCAAGGGCGACCGCGTTTTCCTTTACGTGTGCTGGGGAACCGGATTCGGGAATCGCAATGACGTCACCGCTGCGGATGGTCCAAGCCAGCGCGACGGCTGCTGCCGAGCAACCGCGCGCTGCGCCAATACTTGCAAGCGTGGGATCACGCAGCAGCCTGGCGCCGGGGCCGCCGAGCGGCGAATAGGCCATCACCGGCATACCTTGCTGCTCGCACCACGGTAGTAAGTCACGTTCAATGGCGCGGTCCCCGATGCTATAAGGGACCTGATTGGTCGCGCAGCGATCCCCTTGTGGAATACGGAATAGGTCTTCCATTTGGCGGACTGAGAAGTTGGACACGCCCCAGGAACGAATTTTGCTCGCCGCGCGCAGGCGTTCGAATCCCGCAACGGCCTCTGGAAAATGAGCATTCGAAACTGGCCAATGTAACAAATAGAGATCGAGATAATCGGTGCCGAGACGGCTAAGGCTCGCTTCACAAGCACGTGCCATGGCCCCTCTAGCTACGTCATTAGCTTCTACCTTGGACACTACGAAGGCGCGGTCACGCTGGCCGGCAATCACGCGCTTAATCAATTCTTCGGAACGGCCTTCACCGTAATCCCCAGATGTGTCAATCAGCGTCATCCCCAGCGAAAGGCCCGTCCGTAACGCTTCTTCTTCTTCAGCTGCCGGATGTCTTCCCTGCCCGATACGCGCAGAGCCCTGGCCGATCGCCGGGACAACGGTCGCGTCCCGAAACTTAACAGTCTGGGCTGTGCCATTTAAAGCGACGGCAGTCGCTGCATCGAGAGCCAACGCGCCTGACGACGCCACAAATGAACATAGCGCCCCGCAAAGTCCATTGAACTCGCGCCGGTTCAGCGCACTCTTCACCGCGCCGTCCTTTCCACTTGGTCGTTCTGCCGAATAGGTTCCGCCGCTAAGCAGCACATATAGCATGTTGGAGTTTTGGGCGCCGATGTCTGCTTTGGGTCTTGGCTGTGTAGAAACGCCTGGGAGCGGGAGGAATTTGCATTCTTGGCAGCGTTCGCGAGTGGGGTGCTTCACTTTCTCAGGTCTGACTATGCCCTGATCGCTGCCATGAGGGGCTGGATGCCCATGATGTTCATTACGCGGGTGAGATTGTAGGCCAGAACGTGTAGTGCCATCTCTGAGGCAACCCGCGGCAGGGTCTTCATCAAGAAGTGTGTTGCTCCCATTCGGGCCTTGATGGTGCCGAAGGGATGCTCGACCGTTTCGCGCCGTTGGCGCATCTTCTCCGGATGCTCGTCGAGCCGGCGCTGAACGGCTTCGAGAATGTGCTCATGTTCCCATCGTGTGATCCGTCGCTCCTTGGCGGTGGTACAGCGATGTTTGATGGCGCAGCTCTGGCAGACGTTGGTCAGATAGCGGCGCAGCACCAATCCATGTTCTTGGGTCGTGAATGAGTAGGTGAGCCGCTCTCCAGCAGGACAGATGTAAACGTCCTCCTCCGCCACGTAGCGGAAGTTCTGCTTGCCGAAGCGCTTTGGATTCGAAGTCATCGGCTTTGGCAACGTGACCGTAATACCGGCTTTGTCGCATTCCAGGATTTCTTCGCTGCTGAAGTAGCCACGGTCAGCGATAACATCGAGATTGGTTCTTTCCAGTGTTGCCTTCGTCTCCTTAGCCATGCGTGCAAGCTGCGCCCGGTCACTCCCGACGTTGCTCACCTGATGCGCAATGATCAGATGGTTTTCGGTGTCGACGGCGACCTGAACATTGTAGCCGACGACACCTGACCCTCGGCCACTCGTCGCCATCGAGCGAGAATCAGCATCAGTCAGCGATATCTGTTGGTCAGGCGTCGCCAGCATCCGTGCCTTGAGTCCATGCAGGCGCTGCATTTCCTCCTTCAGCTTCGCGATCTTCTCTTTCAAGCGTGCTGACTTCGTCGTGCGCGCCTCCGATGGCTCCTCCGATCGGTGGTGTCGAGCTGGCGCAGATAACGGGCAACGCTCTCCTCAATCTGCGCCATGCGCCCCTCCATCTTCGCCCGGGTAAAGTTCTTGTCTCGATTGTTTACCGCCTTGAACTTGCTCCCATCGATCGCGACGCTGACTTCCCCGAACAGCCCCACAGCTCGGCAAAGAAGGATGAACCGGGCGCATACCTTACGAATCGCCCCGCCATTGTCCTTGCGGAAGTCGGCAATCGTCTTGTGGTCAGGAACAAGGCGGCCCGTCAGCCACATCACCTCGACGTTGCGTCCAGCC
>DATEMI010000395.1:0-2790 GCA_035275665.1 Terriglobales bacterium
GGAAAATGGGCAGAGAAGAGTGACCGCTCCGTACTCTGCGTTCAGGCGAGCCTTCGTTCGGCTGGCACCGCAGACAAGATTGAAGAGTGCGCATGCCGATTGCGTGAAAAGGGTATCGACTTCCAACCGTTAGATGGCGAACAGCTGAGTCAGCGGTTGAAGTCCCTTCCGGAAATCGTGTGCAATTTCTTCGGAGTCGCTTGGGTTGAACGCTTCTGTGGTAGGCAAGCCGCCGAGGTGGTTTCCAAGCGCCTTACGCCGTCGGAATTTCGTAGCCTGAAGAGCAAGCTGCTCGGGTGTTACGTGTCGCATTTTGCTAGCGTTGACCCCGGCGTCCTGAGTCTGGTGAGCGCACCGACGAGTGGCAAAAAGCAACTTCAATTGCCAGAGCGGTTTGTTGAGCCGGATTTGACGCAACAGGCCGAAGTCTTCGCTGATGAGCCGCCGCCCTCGCAGCAGCAATCCGCGCTGCCAAGCGATCCGGCCCTAGGCGAAGGGGCCGCGCAACAGCTCGTTACCCGTATCGAAGATCGGCCTCGACAAGAGAAAACGCGCATCTCAGTGGAAAATTGGATCGGTACCGCAAGTCACGACATCGTGCTTGGGCTTGCGGGCGCGGGGAAAAGCACGCTTCTACGTTTCATCGCGCTCGATATGTTGTCGGAAAGTCCCAGGTTCATCGGACTGCGGCGTCGCTTTCCCGACTTCTTGCCTGTATGGGTGTCCTTTGCATTTTGGACAAAGCTCATCGCAGCGGATAAAGACCGCTGTTCGCTTATTGACGCAATCGAAGCATGGTTCCGCCGGCAAGACGAACCGGATCTTTTGACGCTTGTGCGAAAGGCGTTTGACGACGAACGCTTGTTTTTTCTCGTCGACGGAATCGATGAGTGGGACAATGAGACGGCGGCCAACACGGCGTTGGGCCTTCTGCAATCATTCACCGAACGGCACTCGATCCCGGCGATTGTGACGAGCCGCCCACACGGCTTTAGGCTCATAACTGGCCTCGACGGTTCTTGGCGAGTTTCTGAGATTGCTCCGTTCACGATAGATCAGCAGATTGATCTAGCGAGAACCTGGTTTGGGCATCTAAATCCCACCGGCGAGGATGTTGCGCATAGCGCAAGCAGAAGTCACCGACAGGCTACCGCCTTTATCGACGAACTTCAGCGCAATGGCCCAATGGCCCAGCTTGCGGCCACGCCTCTGCTGTTGACCGGCTTGATTGCACTAAAGCTGGCGCAGTTGCAGTTGCCCCGTAACCGTTTTCTCGCATATGACGCGCTTACGAAGCTGCTACTCGAATTGCATCCGACTGCACGTGACAAAGCTGCACTTGCTGGCGCCCCTCGCCACCCTCTCGACTTTCCCACGCGAGAGATGGCCTTAGCTGCGGTTGCGTATGCAATCCATAGCGGTCAGGAAGGCGCTTCACCGGACTCAATGGAGGTCGAGCACGCCATCGGGGTCGTGAGCCAATGCCTCGTCCAACGCGTTGGAATGTCGGGAGCGGACGCAACCCAAGCGGCGCGCATCATTCTGACACTTGGCGAACAGGACATCGGGATCCTTGTTAAGAAGTCTTCGCGCGAGGTTGGGTTTTTTCACATAGTGTTTCAAGAATTTCTGTCATCCCAGCATCTCGCAAGCATGGAATTTGATCGGCAGATTGAGTTTGTGCGTATTCACGCCGCCAATGCGCACTGGAGGGACGTAATACTTTGTCTGCTGCATCAGCTGCAGCGGCCCGCCGAGGTTGACCGTCTTCTCACAGTCATTGAGAGGATAGAGGGCGATATTGCGACGCTTGCGTCTCGCGACATTCTTCTCGCTGAGGCGACGTTTGGGGAGTTTAGAAAAAGTCCTCAATTGGCGGGTCGATTGGCTGATAAGGCTTTTGAACAGATCGAACTCGGTCGATGGGCGTCAGTACGCCGTGCTTTGGCAGCTCAAGCCATTGAGGGACTATCTTCCCCAATTTTGGGGCCGAAGATATCTGGCAAATTGCGCCAATGGTTTCCGCGATGGCATAGCTACGGTCTTTCACAAACGCTCCAATCCATTGCAAATTGGCCAGATGATCCCTTGATCGAGCCAGTTCTCTGGCGAGCCTTGCACGATGAATTTTATGAAGCGGCTCAGGCAGCGGCTCGGACGATTGCCGCGCGCCTAGGAGGTCGACCCGAAACCATGGAGCTGCTGTGCAAGCTAGTCGCCGCTCCTGCAAGCATAGGATCTGCCGGAGCGGCAATCGAGGCGCTTTGGCGAGGTTGGCCGCGATGTTCAAAAACGGAAGACGTTCTTGGCGCGGCGCGACAATCCGATAGTCCTTTAATAGCTATTGCCGGGATTCGTGGGTGCATCGCCCTGGGCAAACATGGCGATGACGATTTTTCTCTTTTGACGCAAATTGGCGAACGAGATGACTATGCTCTGAGGGGGCTCATCAATGATGCACTTGTGGCGGGATGGGCGGGCGACGAAAAACTTCGCACGTATGCTCTCCAAGAGACGGAGGGCGAGCATCGGAGAGCTGTGCGACGTGATAGACCGGACTTTGGATTGCTAATTAATGGATTTCCGGGCGACCCAAAGGTTGCTGCGCTGGTCGCCTCAGACTTCAGTAATCAGCATCCCCATTGCTTATTCGATAGAGAAGACCTTCGCGCGCTTGCAGAACATTTCAAAAACGATCCAACGGTCGTTCCTGCGCTAGAAGCCTGGGTCATGAAGTATCGATCAGACGATGCGTACACCCTATCGCACGCCGCGAGGGTGGCGGCCACT
>DATEMI010000396.1:0-3080 GCA_035275665.1 Terriglobales bacterium
CGAACCGCAATTTTGACGCGACGTTTCGTTCACGTCTGAATGATCCCGCAACGGGAAGCATCATCGTCATCATGCAGCGGCTGCACGAGGACGATCTTACCGGGCATCTTCTCTCGCGGGAGCCTGGCGCATGGAGGCACATCAAGCTGCCGGCAGAGGCCGAGGTCCCGGAACTTTGGAGGTTTCCCATTTCGGTCGAGAGGATGCATGAGCGCAGACCCGGCGAACTGCTATGGGCGGAGCGCTTCCCGCGCGAGGTGCTCGAGGATTTGAAAACGGCACTGGGATCGTGGGCGTATGCCGGACAGTATCAGCAGAATCCGGCGCCGTTCGAAGGCGGCATCATCAAGCGCGAGTGGATCAGGTACTACCGCGAGCTACCGCAAGGGAATGGCAAGTGGATCCAGAGCTGGGACTGCAGCTTCAAAGAGACGCGCGACTCCGACTACGTGGTCGGACAGGTCTGGGTGAAGTTTGAGGCCGACTACTACCTGGTCGATCAGGTGCGCGAGCGCATGGACTTCGTACGCACGCGGCAGGCGATCCAGGAGATGACACGCAAGTATCCACAAGCCACGGCCAAGCTGGTGGAGGACAAAGCTAATGGCCCTGCAATCATCCAGTCATTGCGGGATCACATCAGCGGCATCATTTCGAGGACGCCCGCCGATTCCAAATCGGGACGACTCAACTTCGCCTCTCCGCTGTTTGAGGCGGGCAACATTTTCCTGCCCGAGCGTGCAACGTGGGTTGGAGATTTCGTCCAGGAGCTGCTGCACTTTCCCAATGCCGCGAATGACGATCAGGTGGATGCCTGCACCCAGGCGCTCGGCTACCTGCACCGGTCCTTGAGCGGCATTCAGCAGTACTACAAGGAGGAGGCGGAGAAGGCGCGGGCCAGGGGAAGTGGGTAGTTTCTTCGTTTGCGACACCGGCACTGGCAGCGCAAAGGTCTAAACCCAAGTGGACGACGTGGACTGAGTGGACGACGTGGACTAAGTGGACACCATGTACTTGGTGGACACGGTGGCACGATCGATTACTGAAGCTAAAAAAGCGGCTCGACACGTGTCGAGCCGCGAGCGTCTGCAGGATGGTTAATTTTATTTCTTGAATTGACGCAGGGCGAAGCCGGCCAGTCCCGTTCCGAGCAGAAGGATCGAGGATGGTTCGGGAACTGTAGTTCCGCCGCCGCCGGTTCCACCGCCGTTGCCGGTGAACAGTGTTCCCACCACCGTCGGTGATAGGGTGAAAGTCAGAGAGGTGCCCGGCGGATCAGTCACCGCCAAAAATGCCGGGGCCAATAATCTCTGATTTAAGGTCTCGGGAACGCCAAATTGCTCGCCGGACTGAATGCAAAAACCTGTCTGACCCGCACCGGGGCACGGCTCAGCGCCGTTGCCTGACAATGCGAAAGACATGCCCGCTGCAGCGTTGGTGATGCAATTGGCTACGCCGTTACACTGGAACGCAAAATCGAGCTCGTCCACTCGATTCTCATTCGAGAACAATTCGTCAAATCCGAAGACCTGATCGCCGCTGATGTCAGTGACGCTAATCCCGCCTGAACCTCCAGCTGCCGAACTGTACTCGCGTGATCCATATTGACCGTTCGACGACGCGGTCACGAAAAGGTCAAAACTCGTGACCTTTCCTGTAGTTGGATCCCAAGTCCACGATCCCGACACAGTGCCTGGAGTTACAGTGGGACTGGTCTGCACAAAAGATATCGGGGTCGTGGTAATGGAACCTGCTAGAGCCACGTTGGCGAGCAACACGATTACCGCGCAACTCGCAATTGTGGTTCTGTTCGTGAAGAGCCTGAGAATTGTCATGTCGCCTCCTTTGGCTTTGGTTAGCAAACGTACCCGTTGACTCGTGACTTCCGTCGGCGGGGGTGGCGACGAAAAACTCTTAAAGTGCGTTGGGCCCTCGACTCTGACTCGAGCCGAACCGGAGCGATCGGGGTGACACTTCAAGCGGGGGAACTGCTTATCTTCTATATGCGGAAAAGCCTGGAAAAATGGCTCAAGAAGTTGAGCTATTCACCTAAAAAAATATGTGCAGCTACTTGCATCGCGCTGCACTGTTCTGCAACTTAGCTCGATAGCTTCCGAACCGCTCTTGCCCTTGCAGTGAATTCTTTATGCGACAAACCCTTATTTTCATTCTGCTGGCGTGCTCGTGTGTCCTACGGATGTCAGCACAGAACCTGACTAACGTCACCGCCTCAAATATCCAGAAAGCCGGCGCTCCGCTGGCTTCGGGAACGATCTGTTTTACGGCAACCGATGCCAGCGACAGTCCAATCCCGTTTCGGGTCGGCGGCGGTGGACAGGAAGTGGTCGCTCCTTATTGCACCGCCGTCACCAACGGAGCGATTGGAGCGTTTTCGGTTGCGAATCCTGCGAATACCTCGCCGGCAAACGTCAACTATCGCGTGGAGGTCTTCGATCAGTACACCCGCGTGCTGAAGTACGCAGGCGTGCAATTCACGGGCGCGACCTTCAATTTCGACAACTACGTTCCTTCGGCGAATCTTCCGCTGGGCGCGAGTGCCAATGTGTTGAGCGTGGGAACTTTGACGGTCACCGGCGCGTGTACTGGCTGCGGCGTTGGTGGAGGCGGAGGCGGATACACGACGATTCAATCTGCCGGCAGCTCGCTGGCGCAGCGCGCGACTGCAAACTTCTTCAGCGGCATCGTGTGCAGCGACAATTCCGGCTCGACGCGAACCGATTGCCAGCTCGATCAGAATTTCAACCCGACATGGACAGGTGCACACACCTTCAACGGCAACGTAAACCTCGCCGGTGGATTCAAGATCAACGGCGCTGCCGCGCAAGGCAAAATCCCGATTGGGGACGGGACGAATTTCGTTCCCGGAGACCCGCTGGTGCAAGGCACGCAGGCAGACGGCTCGACTTCTGTTGCGAATCCGGTTGTCATCGCCGGATACGACACCGCCGGCACTCCTGCTCTTCATCGCGCGATCGCGCTGAACGTCAGTCCAGCAGGAACGGAGTACGGCATCGTGACGCGTCCGATTCCGAGCGGGACGCAAGCGGTCTCGGGAACGG
>DATEMI010000397.1:0-2873 GCA_035275665.1 Terriglobales bacterium
GTGGCGCTGATCGCCGTGTTTTATTTCCTCATGATTCGCCCGGCGAGCACCCAGCGAAAGCGCGTGAACGAGATGCTCAAGAATTTGAAGGTGGGCGACAAGGTGATCACGAATGGCGGCCTTTACGGCACGATCATGGCCCTGGAAGACGACTCGGTGCAACTGCGCATCGCCGAGCAGGTGAAGGTGAAATTCGCGCGCAGCGCGATCGGCGGGCTGCAGCAGGAAAAGAAGGAGAGCTAAGTGGCAGCGATAAGCAACCAGCTCAGATATAAGTTCAGTTTCATCGCGGCAGTCATCGTGGCGTGCCTCATTGGAATATTCTGCATCAACGCGAGTGGTCTTAGTTTTCCGACCTCGCTGCAAAAGCTGAAGGACAACCTCAATCACCGCATTCAGCTCGGCCTCGACCTGCGGGGAGGCAGTCATCTCGTGATTCAGGTGCAGCTTGCAGATGCGACTCGCCAGCACAGCGATCAAGCTGTCGACCTGATAAAAGACCAGACACGCTCACAGAACATATCCATCGGGGAAGTGAATGAAACGGACGACACGCACATCGTTGTGCACGATGTGGACCCGAACGCCGCGAATAAGTTCCGGGACATCCTCTCGAATCAATTGCCGGATTGGCAGGTCAGTCCCGCGGCCGGCGAAACCAATGGCTATTTGCTCACCTATCCGCCGAGCGCCGTAGCCGCTCTTCGTAACAATACGATGGAGCAGGCGCTGGAGACGATCACGCGCCGTATCGATGCGCTGGGTCTCACGGAGCCGACAGTCCAATTCACAGGCCGCGCTCAGGACCAAATCCTCGTGGAACTCCCAGGCGAAGGCGATCCCACGCGCGCGAAAGAAGTGATCTCCGAAGGTGGGCAGCTCGAACTTACCTTGCTTGTAGACCAGACACCATATGCTTCAGAGGCGGAAGCCCTTGCGGCGCACAATGGCGTTCTGCCGGCGGGCAGCGAGATTATGCCCGGCCGATCCAGTGCTATTAGCGATCAGGCGAGTGGCTCCTCCACAGTCTACTACGTTGTCCAACGGTCGCCCGTCGTAACAGGGCAAGACCTTCAGAACGCCTCGCCGGAGCCGAGCACAAAGTATCCCGGTCAGTACGAAGTCAACTTTGTTCTGTCAAACGCGGCGGCCGCGCGTTTCGGTCCGTTCACCGCGGAAAACGTCGGCAAAGATCTCGCTATTGTCCTCGATAACCAGGTTTATTCGGCGCCTGTGATCAATCAGCGCATCGATGGTAACGGTGTGATCGAGGGCAATTTCAGCGAGCAATCCGCTCAGGACCTGGCAGTGGTGCTACGTTCCGGTGCGCTGCCTGCTTCCATTAAGTATTTGGAAGAGGACACCGTGGGGCCGTCGCTTGGCGTTGACTCTATCCGCGACGGCGTGCGGGCTTCCATAGGCAGCATCGTCGTGGTCATGATCTTCCTGGTGATCTATTACCGGCTGGCCGGTGTCAATGCAGTTGTAGCCCTGATCTTGAACCTGGTGATTTTGATGGCGGCCATGACGTATTTTGGCGCGGTCCTCACGCTGCCGGGCATCGCTGGAGTCATTCTGACGATAGGCATGGGCGTGGACTCCAACGTGCTAGTCTTTGAGCGCATTCGAGAAGAATTACGCAACGGCAAAGCCCCTGCGTCCGCTGTCGACGTAGGCTTCGAAAAGGCGTTTTTGACGATCATCGATACGCACGTAACTACTGTAGTTTCAGCGATTTTTCTGTTCTTGTTCGGCACCGGACCCGTACGCGGGTTTGCCATCACATTGGTCATCGGCCTGGTGGCAAACTTGTTCACTTCCATCTACGTTTCGAGGGCGATTTTTGATCTGCACCTTGCACATATGAGGCGCGAAGAACCGTTGAGCGTCTAGGGTAATGGTTCTGTCCAACGGCTCTTCGGGCGCTCGGGCACAAATTCAGGCACTGCGGTGTCAAACTAAGACGGATCGGACTCTTTAATGGAATTCTTTCACGCACCAAACATCGACTGGATGGGAAAGGCGAAGTATTTCGTCGCGCTTTCGCTCGCCCTTCTGGCGGTGGGGGTAGTCTCTGAACTGAAACAGGGACTTGCCTACGGCATCGACTTTAAGGGCGGCACAGCGATCACGATTCGATTCGCGAAGACTCCGCCAACTGCGGAAATCCGCAGCTCGCTTGCGCAGTCGGGTCTCCCCAATAGCGAGATCAAGCCAATGAGCGATCCCGCCGATCCCCAGTCTAAGAACGATCTCGTGATTTCTCTCCCAGAGAAGAATGGCGCCGAAGAGAGCGCGGGCGTCGATACGGATCGGCAGATTGTAGTAAGCGTGCTTCATAAGGTATTGGGAGAGAGCGCGGCTGGCAAGCCGGATTTTAATTCGGCGATTGGGTCGGAAGTGGCTACGTATCTGACGCAGAAGGATCCCCTGGTTCTCGGAGCGAAAGCCGGTGACCGGTACACCCAGATGGCCTCGGCGCTTATTTCGGCGCGCGACAGCGAGCACGGCGGCGTGGTTACGAATTTTAATGAGCTGCAGAATGTGCCTGGCGTCACGCCGGCCGTGACCAGCGCTCTTGCGAACCAATATTCGCTGAGCGGTTTTGCGATTCGCGATGCAGAGACCGTCGGGCCGACGGTCGGTGCTCAGCTGCGCACGCAGGCGATTAACGCGACGCTTTACGCGCTTGCGGGCATGCTGGTTTACGTGGCGATTCGCTTCTCGGGCGGCGGTCTGCTGCGGCTCAACGTCGCCGGAAGGAAGTCATTCTTTCTATGGAAGTGGGTCGACTACGGCATTTTCGGTATTGCCGCCGTAATCGCCGTCTTTCATGACGTTCTGATCACGCTGGGTTTCTTCTCGCTCACGCG
>DATEMI010000398.1:0-16896 GCA_035275665.1 Terriglobales bacterium
CAACGCCGGCAAGGTTCCCGATTTTGAGTCGCACTTCCTTCCGTGCGCGAATCGATCTGGTCTTCTGGGCGGCCAGAATTCCTTGTCCGAGATCCTTGCCATCAGCGGAAACCGAGAGCCACGAGTCCTCGCGCGCAAACACTTGAAGCCGAATGGGAGCGGAACTCTCAGGCTTAGTAGCCGGAGTCGGAATCAACTTACTTTCCGCTGCGGATGGCGTGCCGCTGGCAGTTACTTTCGGCCCCTGCGGCGCCGTTTCCGTTTGAGAAGCGTGAGTACTTTGCGAGCCTCGCGAATCGGTGCCATTTTGAACCGGCGCGGGAGCAGGAGCCGTCGCCTGCGGCTCCGAAGAAGGCGGATTCTCTGAACTCGCCCGAACACTCGAAGACGAATCAGGTTCCGAGCTTGATGGAGCGGCAACCTGATTCCGCATTCGCTGATACCGGTACCACCCAGCAGCTGCCGCGGTAATGACGATCAAGAGAACAACCGTAACCCAAAGCGCCCCTGAACTGGATTTTTTCTCTTCCTGTTCTGGAACCACCAGAACCTGAGGAGTACGAGCGTCTTCATAAGCATTCCATGCTTCTTCGAAGTCGCCGACGATCTGTTCCTCGTCGAGTCCTAGAAAGCGCGCATAGGCGCGAACGAATCCCTTATTGAAAATGCCGCCGGGAAGCTTCTCAAAGTCCTCGTCCTCGATGGCTTTGAGCGACCGCGTGCCGATCTTCGTGGATTTTGAGATTTCCTCGAGCGAAACGCCGCGCATTTCGCGCTGTCGCCGAAGCCGCTCGCCAAAACCGCTCATTGCCGTCTCTCGTTGCTCTATCTCATTGTGCTGCTTTGACTTAAGGCGCGTCCTGCGGACTTTGATCTCGCGCAAGTCGCCCGATAATAGGAGTGCCCAATGAATGTGTCAAACGGGTATGCCAAGGTAATGTTTACTTTTCATGTAATGCAGGCTATATCTCTTTTTGAGTCTAAAGGATAATGACGGTTATCTGAAGTGGAGGGGAGCCGTCCTGCGAACTCGGTATGCCGGATTCTCCCCCGATTGAGCGCAATGACTGAGGCCACCGCTACCGATCGCAAACGGCAGATGGAAGAGATCAGCATCTTCCACGACGTCGCGAAAGCCCTCACGTCGTCGCTGAACCTCGATTCTATTCTGCAAACCATCATGGAGAAGATGGCCGTCTTCTTTCGGCCCGACACCTGGTCGCTCCTGATGGTCGATGAGCAAAAAGACGAGCTCTACTTCGCCATCGCCGTCGGCGACGCCGCCGACGCACTCAAAAGCATCCGCCTCAAAGTGGGAGAAGGCATCGCCGGATGGGTCGCCAAACACGGCGAGTCGCTCCTCGTGCCCGACGTCTACAACGATCCTCGCTTCGCCAAGCGCATCGACGAGATGACCAAGTGGCAGACGCGCTCGATCATCTGCGTGCCGCTCAAATCGAAGCACCGCGTGCTGGGCGTGATCCAGCTCATCAATTGCGCCATGGAAAGCTTCTCCGACAACGAGATGTTCTTCCTCCACGCGCTCTGCGACTACGCTGCGATCGCGATCGAGAACGCCCGCGCGGTCGAGAAGATCCAGGAACTCACGATCACTGACGACTGCACCGGGCTCTACAACGCGCGACACCTGTACAAGACGCTCGAAGCCGAAGTCTATCGCTCGCATCGTTTCAATTACGAGTTCAGCGTGGTGTTCATCGATCTCGACCACTTCAAGCAGGTCAACGACACTCACGGGCATCTCGTTGGCAGTAAACTGCTCAACGAGATCGGCTTTAAGATCAAGTCGCACCTGCGCCTCATCGACTATGCCTTCCGCTACGGTGGCGACGAGTTCGTAGTTCTCCTTCCCCAAACGGGAAAAGATTCGGCAATGGTAGTCGCTCTCCGTTTGTTGAACGTGCTTCGCAGCTCCACGTTCCTCGAAGAAGAAAAGCTGAATTTGAATGTCCGCGCCAGCATGGGCGTTGCGACTTATCCTGAAGACGCGAAGAGCGCGCACGAGATCATCCGCCAGGCCGACGAAATGATGTACATGGTCAAGAACTCCACCCGCGACAACATTGCCGTCGCCCAGCAGGGCATGCTGCAGTAGCACCTGCGATCAGAGTAAGGTCCCGGACCGACGGCCGCCCTCGGCCGGGTTTCTCGTCATCATCACCAAATGCTCCAGGTCAGCGTCGGAAACCGAAACCCCTGCGAGGGCGCGCGTCGGTCCGTTCGTCACAACCTTCATTTTGGCCGAGGGTTCAGAGTCGGATTCGTCTCACTCGAAGCGGGTTTCCCTTTGATCGCCTGCGGAACCCACGCTGTAGCATTCGCCGGAGCGTTCGGATTCACGCCGAAGTCCCACACGAACATATTGATCGTCTTCGGATCGAGCATTTCGACCACCGCATACTCGCCTGGCGCAAGCGGCTGTTGAGGTGTGAGCTTCAGCCACTCGCCTCCATTCACCTGCTCAGCGGTCGTCGCAATAATGTCTTCCTGGTTGCTGACTTTCCCTAACAGGGAAATCTTTACGTTGCTAACCACGCGCGTATTCTTCTTCTCCTGCACACGCACGATCTTGAATCGATCAGCTGAGTTCAACTCGGAAGCCGTCTTATTGTCCTGTGTGTCAGTAGCAGATGGCGTCACGTCGACGTAGAGCGTCGGCGTATCCTCGTGTGCCTGCGCGTTGGCGTGTGCGCCCTTCAGCTCGATGCTCTGCTTTGAGCCGGTCGGAATTGGGTTGATCACGGCGCGCATGATGTTCCTTCCCGTTTGCTTATTCAACTCTCCGCCGTCCTGCGGAATCTCGACGAGCTGCGGCTGTCCGTGATAGTTATCAAACAGGAAAACGCCGCCGCTGTCTGGCAGGCGCAGACCGGGCGCAACCAGCGGTCGCGCAGCTTCCTCCTTCGCGCGCTCCGCTTTCTCTTCCGCATCGACTTCTTTCACCTCGTCCGGACTGACATTTACATTCGCCCCACGCGGATTCTGCTGGTTGAACTTGTTGGTCGCATTCCAATCTACGAGGCTGTTTGGAATGTCTTCCCAGTCGTAGCGCTCAGCACTGTAGAAGTGAACGCGATCGCCACGAATCTCCCATTTGGTAGCGATCTGGTAGGAGCCGTCTTTAAGAATGAGCCGTTTGCTCTGCTCCTGTGCGTGAAGAGAACACACACAGAGCAGAAGCAAAATGGGAAAGAAACAAAGAAAACGACGCATAAACAAACTCAGCAAGGTGACGTAAGCGTTCGGCGCCCGGTCTGACTACCTGCTTGATGTTTCCGCTTTAGCCATGGCATGGTTGACACCATCAGAACGTGCAGTCCGAGCATTGCCGCTCAGCAACTCCAGACAAAATCGGCGCGCCTTGTCCAGACGACAGCATCAGGAATCGATCCGCGCTAACAAAATACACATTGAATGTCACCCCTGGAATAGATACTCCCGCAACGGTTGCTCCTGGAATGGACGCTGTTCCACGCTCGCTAGAGGTATTTGAGATCGTGACACCTGCTCCCGAGATTGGAAACGTCGTCTGGTTACTGGCGCCTGCATTCACATCCTGCGTTCCCGACGACTGACCGAATCCGGCAATCGTAAGCTGAGCATCCCTGGCTTGCCCAGTGGCTCCGGTTGAGTCCGTTCCTGAGACCGCGAACGCAAATCCGCCGCTGACGGATGGGATTCCGATCTGCTGTTGGAGCAGTACACCGGTTGCCGCTGGTCCGCCCGAATCAGCCGACATGATTACTCCCTGTTTTGGAGATGCCAGCCAAAAGATGAAAGTCGTATTCCCAACAGAAGCTCCGCTGGAGAACGTGCCGCGCCCGTTTGGATCCACAGCATAGGTAACCGAAGACCCAAATTGGGAACTCGCAGGAGTACCCCCCGCGGTATTCACATCTAGCACGCCGTTGATGATCGTGCCCGAGCTGTTGGTATCGAAACGTCCTACCTGCGCGTATGCGTCCGGCGAGCTACCACTTGTAACTCCACTGACCAGATAGGCGCTGGTTCCCAAGGAAGCATTCGTGAATGTCCCAGATTGGGCATAGGCGATCCCGGCAAGATGCGCAGTACCAGCTCCGGTGTTGGCAAGCACCAACGTAGAAGCATCAATGATGTCGAAAATGTAATTCGAGCTGCCGAGCTGCAGTGCTCCCCGCCCACCCGCACCGAGGCTGGCAGTTCCAGTGAGGCCGGTAGAGCTGGCGATGACTCCGTTGGTATTTGTGTCTTGCGTTCCCGTTACGGTACTGCCAAACGTGACCTCACCTACTACGGCAGACGGTCCGCCATTGTCCCCGCTCAGGGCGAAAACATAGGTTCCACTCGGGGCAGTGGCCGCAGCGGTTTGATCCTGCTGGCGAATGAAACCGGAGACGACTGGGCCGCCGTCAAACGCAATGAGCTGGCCGCGCGTATTGGATGTAAGCACGAATGAGAACTTGTGAGTGCCACCATCATCCGCGAACGTCAAGGTGCCTCGACCATCTGTACCCACCGAATATGTTCCCGAACCCAAAGCGCCGGCGCTTCCCGCACTGACATCATTTGTGCCCCCGGTGATGGTCCCGTTGCCGTCGGCTATGAAAGTACCTGCGCGATAAAAGAATCCCAAACCAGAACTATCGGCAGGCCGACTGGCGAAGAACACATAAATACCCTTCAAGCTGGCGTTGCCAAACTGCAGGGTCACAGGCGCCGATGCGGAAAATGCTGTATTCGCCTGCGAAGTAGCCGTTACGGTAATGCCGGCCTTTGGCGGCGATAACGGAGCTGTATAGAGGCCATTCGAATCGATCGTGCCGTGGACCGCATCGCCATTTTGCACGCCGTTCACGCTCCAGTTCACTGCGTTATTCGAACTGCCGGTTACGGTGATGGTAGGGGTGAATTTCTGGGTCTGGCCCGCGGCGAGAGTCGCGCTCGTTGGGGACAGTGTGATCGTCACTGCCGGAGCAGTGAGCGTTACTGCTGCGATCGCCGTTTTTGTCGTGTCCGCCTGGGCAATTGCGGTTATGGTCACCGTTGCCGCGCTTGGCAGCTTATTTGGTGCAGCGTACAAGCCGGTAGTGCTGATCGTGCCGTTAATAGCATCGCCACCGGTGGCGCTGTTCACCTGCCAGGTGACCGCGGTATTGGTTGACCCTGTTATTGTTGCGGTGAATTGTTGCGTAGCGCCACCCGCCACGCTTGCCGATGTCGGCGAGATGGTGATGGAAACGCCCGTGCTCGGCGTGCTTTTTTTGCCGCCACACGAAGACCAGATTAAAGTGGCCGAGATAATAATGAAGAACAGAATCCGTTTCATTGAAAGATCTGATCTGTAGGTGCTCATTGACTCCTGAATAGGGTACAAGGAATTACAGCTAAGTTGCCTATCCTTCGGCGTTCGCTTTAAAGATTCTCCAACAGCCCTAACCCGCCGTTCTATCCCGTGTTGCGCAAACCGGCAGCGATTCCGTTGATGGTTGCGCCAAGCACGTAGTCCAATTCCTTTCCTTCGTGTCCGGTGCGCTTGCGGCGCAGCAGTTCGGCTTGCAGGATACTCATCGGATCGACATACGGATTCCGCAGTCGGATCGATCGTGCCAGAATAGGATTCTTTTCGAGCAGCTCCGATTGCCCTGTGACCTGAAGAAGCATTCTCGTGGTGCGATGAAATTCTTCTTCGAGTGTCTTGAAAACGCGATCGCGCAGAGCCACATCGCCGACAAGGCTTGAGTACAGTCGAGCGATGTTGAAGTCCGCCTTTGCGAGTCCCATTTCGACATTTCCGATCAAATCGTTGAATAGTGGAAACTGCCGGCACATACGGCGCAGCGTCTCGAGCCCGTTCTGAGTCTTGCTGAATTCTTCCAGCGCATGGCCGACGCCGAACCATGCCGGCAACAGGCATCGGCTCTGCATCCAGCCAAAGACCCAGGGAATCGCACGCAGATCTTCGAGGCTGCGGGTTGCTTTCCGCTTCGAAGGACGCGAGCCGATTTTCACGTTCTGCAGCTCGCCGACCGGCGTGGACTGCTCAAAGTAAACGGGTATGTCCGGATTCTCGGCGATGTGCTTGCGGTAGTACGCAAAGGCCACCCGCGACAACTCCTCCATCGCAGGCTGCCACTGCGCGTCATCCCCCTCGCGCGGACCATTTGGGCGCACCAGCGCTTCGAGCGATGCAGCAACCATCAGTTCCAGTGAGCGCTCGGCGAGAATCGGTTCAGCATATTTCCAATTCAGGACCTCGCCCTGCTCGGTGATCTTGAATTGGCCGGTAAACGCCCCCACCGGCTGCGCGACCATGGCGCGATGCGTAGGTCCACCACCTCGGCCGACGGTTCCGCCACGACCGTGAAAGAGCGTGAGATGAACGTTGCACTCGCGCGCTACCCGATGCAGTTCGCGATGCGCTTTGTAAATCTCCCACAGACTGGTGAGCATACCGCCATCTTTGTTGCTGTCGGAGTAGCCCAGCATGATCTCCTGTTTACGATTCCAGGAGTCGAGCAAGGGAGCATAGTTCGTGTTGGTCCACAGCTCGCTGCAGATTTCCGGGCAGGCGCGCAAATCCTGAATCGATTCGAAGAGCGGAACCGGCATGAGTCCGGGATCATTCTCTGTCGCGTTGACCTGCACGCCGCAGACGGCAGCAAGCCGGACAACGTTAAACACGTCCTGAACCGAAGTCGCGCCGCTGATCACATAGGTCCGAATCGCGTTCGCTGGATACTCGCGCTTCAGTTGCGCAACCGCACGCATGGTATCGAGCACGAGCTGAGTGTTTTCTGAAGTGGCTCCGAGGCGCTCACCAGTAGCTGCATTCAACTCCTGAATCGTTTGCGTATGCAGTTTTGCATGCTGACGAACATCGAGCGTGTGCAGATGGAACCCGAAGGTATCGACTGTGATCAGAATCGGGTCGAGCAACTCTTTAGCAATGCGTTCACCGCAGTTTTGCGCAAGACTTTCGCGCACCAACCGCAGGTCGGCGACGAACTCTTCCGGCTCCTTATATGCGGCTTCCGCCCTCTCGTTCTTCGCTGCTCGCGTGAGTCTTTCCATCACATAGAGCAGGAAGTGCCGATATGCTTCGGTCTCGGAATAGGTGAGAGCACGAGCGTGCACGTCGGGAAACTCGGCGGCGTACTTCTTCAACGTACTTCGCAGCTCCGTTGATATTTCGCTTACGCTGGTTGCAGAACTCAGTAAGACAATGAGATCGCGAATCCTCCGGACGTACTGCTGAAGGATCAGTTCGCGGGCCAGTTGAAGCGCCTGCTGTGTGCTGGAAACGGTGACGAAAGGATTGCCGTCGCGATCGCCGCCGATCCAGGAGCCAAAGGCAATCATGCGCGGCAGATCTGCGGCTTTTTGCTTCGAATCGTACTCAGCGTTCAATGCGCGAGAGATTTCGTCGTACACCTCGGGCACCGTGCGGATCAGACTGCCGCGATAGTAGTCGAGGCCCATTTTGATTTCATCGCGTACCGTTGGCGTGCGCCGGCGGACTTCATCGCTCTGCCATAGAGCGGTAATCTCCGCAGCAATCTGCTCAGCAACCTGCTCGGCGGTCTCATCGGTGAGCGGCGCATTGTCGAGCGCCTCCAGGAGCTTCGATAGACGCTCGCGCTTCATCAGCACCGTGCGACGCGCGATCTCGGTGGGATGGGCCGTGAATACGGGAATGGCGCAAATCGCCCGTAGCGCCGCAAGTGTCTGGTCAAGACTGATGCCAGCGTTCTTGAAGCGCCGAAAAGTCCCGGCGATGGTTCCGGCCTGCGGCGCGCTGTGATTTACCTGGGCTGCGCGTCGACGACGTTTGCGATGGTTCGTCTCCGCCAGGTTCACCAACTCGAAATAAATCGCAAACGCGCGCACGACCAGGAACGCGTGCTTCAGATCCATCGCGGGCAGGGAAGCATCGTTCGCGATGCGTCCTTTCTCCCGCTGCTCGATACTCAAATTCCGCAATCGCTCGACCGACGCGAATACCTCCTGACCTGCCTGCTCCTTGATCACTTCGCCGAGAATGCGTCCGAGGTTGCGGACGTCGCGGCGCAGCGGAGCTTCCTTGAGTTCCGCGTCGGTGGCAATGAGTTCGCGCAGATGCTGCTGCTGGTCGCGAACCTGCCACAGCGGCTCAATCGAATCTCGAATGACGGCTAGCTGTGGAGGCATAGATCAAAGCTAACAGAGTGCGGCGGGTTGTGACATTGCGTGAACTCCAGAGACTCGGTTCATCGCTTTCTCCAGCGTTACAGGATCAGTTGGAGCGGATACGCCGCTAGATGTGTTCTTGAATGTTTGAGTCTGTCATCCTGAGTCCGCTTCACGCGGACGAAGGATCTCCGGCGATGTTTGCGACGGAAGATGCGCTGGCTGGGCTCCTCGGCCTACACAGCAGATGATTGGTGAAGGAGCCATGTCGGCAGCATTTCAGGCCGTCATATCGCGGGAGATCCTTCGTCCGCCTGAGGCGGACTCAGGATGACAGAGCATTGAATTTTTTGGATCGAAGAGGTGGAGGTGTATTACATGAAAAGCGACGAAGGAGATGGCAAGTGGGTGGTGTAGCCAGCCTCGAGCCGCTGATTTATCCTTTGTCGGTTTCTGCACAACGGAGGGCACATGGAATTTTCGCGGCGGAAGTTCTTGTCGAGTGCTGGAGTCGCTACGGCAACAGTGGCCGCGGGAATCGACGGCTTCGCGCAATCTCAAAACGGCAATCAATCCGTTCAACGCTCCCAGACTATCCAGATTGCCACTCCCAGGCAGCCTGTAATCATCACCAGAGCCTTGGGGAAGCCGACCATCGAGGAAGCCTGGAAGATGCTGAAAGATGGCGGCGACACGCTCGACGCAGCCCTTCATGTGTGCAAAGGGCAAGAGGATGATCCCAACGATCAGACGGTCGGGCTTGGCGGATTGCCGAATGAAGAAGGAGTCGTCGAGTTAGACGCGTGCTGCATGCACGGTCCGACGCGCAAGGCCGGCTCGGTCGGCGGGATGAGACACATCAAGAATGTGTGCCTGGTCGCGCGCGACGTTATGCGCCACACCGGACACGTGATGCTCGTGGCGGAAGGTGCGGAACGCTTTGCGGTCCGGATGGGCTACGAACGTGAAAATCTGCTGACCGACGCCTCGCGCAAAATTTGGCTGCTGTGGAAGGAGACGAATTCCAGTCAGGACTGGTGGGGACCAGGTCCGGACGATTCCCGGTGGAGTCCTCCCAAACCGCAAGCATCACTTGAACTGAAACGCAGAAAGATAACTGAAATGGCTGCCGATTTGGGCATAGAGCCAGAGCTGCGGAATCGGGCCGCCGAGTACGTTCTGTTTCCTCCGCATGGCACGATTCATGTCTCGGCCCTCAATGAAAAAGGCGAGATGTCGGGCGCCACTACAACCAGTGGAACGGCGTGGAAGCTTCCCGGGAGAGTGGGCGATTCTCCCATCATCGGAGCGGGCTGCTACTGCGATCAGGACGTAGGCTCAGCGGGCGCGACCGGCAGCGGGGAGGAGAACATCAAAGTCGCCGGTGCGCATAGCATTGTTGAGAACATGCGTCGTGGGATGCCACCGAAAGAGGCCGGACTAGAAGTGCTGCAACGCATTGTGCGCAACTTCAACCACGACATGAACCGCCTGCGCTATATCGAGATGGTCTATTTCATACTGCGTCGCGACGGGCAGTACGCCGGAGTGAGCCTTTGGAGCAATACGCCGTCGGGGCAGCCGTTGAAGTTTGCCGTTCACGATGGAACGTCGCGGGTTGAACAGACGGTTGCGCTGCTGCAGGGCAATTCCATCGACTGGCCGGCGGTGCCGCGTGTAGGGGAGGAAGGGCGCTGAGCATCGATAACAATCGTCCGCTGGCCGGCAGTTGCGCTTTGATCACGGGTGGAGCGCGCCGTATAGGCCGCGAAATCGCAGTGACGCTGGCCCGCGCAGGGGCCGACATCGGCTTTACCTATCTCAAATCGGGAAACGATGCCGAGCAGACCACCGCAGCTCTCTCGAAGCTCGGGGTTCGAAGCTTCGCCATACGTTGTGACTTGCGAGATGTGAAATCAATTGAGTCCTGTGCAAAGGAAGCTATTGGTAAATTGGGGCGCCTCGATTTGCTCGTCAACAACGCCGGAGCATACGAAACCGTCAGCTTCGAAGAGATCACGCCGGAGCAATGGGACGCGATGTTCGATGTAAATGTCCGCGCGGCATTCTTCATGTCGCAGGCATGCGCGAAAGAGCTGCGCGCGCGCAAAGGGCGCATCGTGAACATCGGATCCCTGGGCGGCATTCGTCCCTGGGCGACGCATGCCCACTACTGCGCGTCGAAAGCTGCGCTGCACATGCTCACGCAGTCGGCGGCCAAGGCCCTCGCCCCGGAGGTGAAAGTGAACTGCATCGCTCCGGGCATGATCGATCAAGGCGAGTCGGCTCGCGGCAGTGATGTCCTCGAGCACTTCGAAGCGAAAACCCCAGTGCAGAGGAATGGCACTGCTGCGGACGTTGCGCAATCCGTGCTGTTCCTCGCCACCTGCCTGGACTTCATTACCGGACAGATACTTGCGGTGGATGGGGGACTGGGGTTGGTTTAACGGAACCGGCGTTGGTAGCCGGTGGGGCAGCCGCGTGTGTTGCGGCTGCATTCTCCACATTGCCGGAAGCATCGAGTCGCTCGGAGCCGGCCATTCGGCCATCTCCGACCCACCGGCTACCGCCGCCGGTTCTGTTGCTCATCTCCATAGATTCTTTTTCCGCAGGTAATACTCCATGTACCGAATCGGATCTTGTGAATGGTGATTTGTGGAAGGGGTCTTCTTCAATGAAAACGGCACGCACTGAATCAGCGTTGGTCCGGCGCCGCGGCGAGCTTTGTCGATCGCTTCAGAGGCTACGCGGTATATGGCAACTACATCTGCTTTGTCTACAGGGATCGATGTAATGTCCGTTCTCGTGCGAGCAGTTTTCGGCAGAGTCTCTTCAATCTCAACATAAACAATCGGCAGCGACTGTTTGTGTGCGATCCGCAGGAACTGCCGATTGCGTGCACTGGGCCTGGCATCCACAAACGCGATAACTACATTGCTCTTTGCTTGAGCGCGATGGAGCAGCGCAGCACCTGTTGCGAGGGCTATGACCGAATCCCGGTCGAGCACCGCGCGCTGCGCAATCGTGTCGATGGGAAGATCTGAGGACGAAATCACGCTATCTTCGGTGCGCAGATCAATCGTGGTGGCAACAAGGGAAGCCTCTAGAAATTTCCAGGTCTGCCGTCGCGCTCGGCTGCTGGAACGCGTCTTGCCACGCTGCCGTGTGCGCAGCATATCCGTATAAAGCTGCTTCAGTTTTTCATTGCTGATGAGCGGCTGGTGTTGCGTCGAGACGAGCAGAGGTCCTTGTGCTTCGCCTTGTGCTTCAAAGATAGGTTCGTCTGGATGTGCGGCCATGAAGGTCTGAACGATTCTAAAACGCGGACTGCTGCTTCACCTGTGGAGCCAAAACTCTAATAATAATTTCCTCAGCTTTGAGGAAAAGTTTGTGGATAAGCAGCTTCTCACGTGCGAATGATGCGATGATTGCTGAACAAACACCAGCTTGCACACTGCAATGTGCTCATCCCGCAGTGTGAAATCAATTTGCCTGTTGAAGCATGCACTTGCTGACATGAAACTCCGTCTCGACAAGCTACTCCTCGATCGCGGCATGGTTCCTTCTCGTGAGCGAGCGCAGGCACTCATCCTCGCCGGCAGGGTGCTCGTGAATGAGCAGAAGGTCGAGAAGCCCGGCACGCAAGTCGCATCCGACGCTCAGATCAAGTTGCTGGCCGATGATCTGCGATACGTAAGCCGCGGCGGTCTCAAATTGGAACGCGCGCTGCAACACTGGAGCATCGATCTGAGTGGAAGAAGCTGTATGGATGTCGGCGCTTCCACCGGCGGCTTCACCGATTGCATGCTGCAGCACGGCGCTGCACGCGTGCTCGCCATCGATACCGGTTACGGACAAATCGACAATTGCCTGCGGCAGGATCCGCGAGTCTCGCTGCTGGAGAGAACCAACGCACGTTATTTGGAAGACAACCAGTTGGAATTCGCGGTTGATTTTTTCGCTATGGACGTTTCGTTTATCTCCGCCACTCTGGTGTTACCCGCCGTTCTTGCGGCGATTCGTCGCAAGTTGACTGCGGAGACCGAATTCGAAGGCGTGATCCTGGTGAAGCCGCAGTTCGAAGCAGGCCGTGAAGCCGTTGGCAAAGGCGGAATCGTGCGCGATGAAGGTTCACAGCTTGCGGCAGTGGAGCGCGTACGCCGAGCCGTCGAGGAGCACGGCGGATCAGCGCTCGACGTTATCGATTCTCCTATTTTGGGAGCGGAAGGAAACCGGGAGTTCCTGTTACACTCTCGATTCACCGCTCAATGCCCGTTGCCGCAATCATCTCGAAGCCGAACAAGCCAGAGCTCAAGGAAGTGATCTCTGGAGTAATCGAATGGCTGGGAAAACACGGCTTCGAAGCTGCGCTCGACCCGGTCTCTGCAACATATTGCAGTGGAGGCCGCAAGGTCTCGCGTGAAGAACTGCATAGCCTCAAGCCAGAGTTTGCCATCGTGCTCGGCGGTGACGGTACGCTGCTTGCTGCGGCGAGGGTGTTGGCTGATTCCCAGGTGCCGCTCTTAGCTGTAAATCTCGGCTCACTGGGATTTCTTACCGAAGTATCGCTCTCCGAGCTTTACGTGCATCTGGAGAGCATCACGAAACAGTGCTGCGTTTTCGACGAACGCTCGATGTTGCATTGTCGTCTGATTCGCGACGGCGCCGTCGTGGAGGAGCAGGAAGCGCTGAATGATGTCGTCATCAAGGCTACGGCGGCCCGTCTTGCCGACTTCGAGTTGAGCATTAACGGGCAGCGCGTTACCGACTACAAAGCCGATGCTTTAATCATTGCTACGCCCACAGGTTCGACGGCGTATTCGCTCGCTGCCGGCGGTCCCATTTTGGCGCCGAGCGTAAAGGCTTTGGTAGTGACGCCCGTCTCTCCGCATGCTCTGACGCACCGTCCTTTGGTTGTGGAGGAGACTTCGAAAATTGTCGTGAACGTGGAGGTTGGGAAGGAAGAAGGCTTCCTGACCGCGGATGGGCAAGTGAGTATCCCGATCGAGAGCGGCGATCGCATCGAGTGCGAGTTGGGGCGATGTCGTGTAAAGTTGCTGCGCGAAAAAGACGGGCACAAGTTCTTCGAAGTTCTGCGCACGAAACTGCATTGGGGAGAGCGATAGCGATGACTGCGTTGGCGTCTGTATCTCGATTAGTCACCAATTCTTGAACGTAAACGGGACATGATTGGAATTCATGCGATCTTCCAACAAATTTGCTGACACAAGAATTTCAACACTGTGTAAGACCTGTCATCCTGAGCGCCTCTGCTGCGCGAAGGACCTCCCGGAATGCTTCAGACTGAAAATGCACTCGCGAGGCTCTTCGGCCCATGACGTCGATTGCTGGCGGAGGAGCCATGCTGGCAGCAAGTTAAGCCGGATCCATCGCGGGAGATCCTTCGCGCAACAGATGCGCTTCAGGATGACAGAGCATGGGCGGGACTCGAATTTTCCATACCTCGTGAATAATCCAGGTGCAAACGGCGGCTTGCGCCGCGCGTTTGCTTGGCTCTACTTGGGTACACTTTGTTTCGCGATTGTTATGGCCTGGCCTGCTTCGGCGCAGGAGCATCCTGCCGCCGAAACCATCATTACCAACGCCAATGTCTGGACGGTTGACCGCAATCATCCGCGCGCCGAAGCGGTTGCCATTCTGGACCAGCGCATCGTCGCAGTGGGCACGTCGGCCGACATGGATGCATGGCGCGGTCCGCAGACTCACATCATCGATGCCGCAGGGAAGTTGCTTCTGCCCGGCTTCAACGATGCTCATCTGCATTTCGTCTCCGGCGGCTTTCAGCTCGACCAAGTGCAACTCACAGATTCTCGAACCCGAGAGGAATTCGTTCGCCGCATCGCCGCACAAGCGAAAAAGCTGAAAAAAGGCGAGTGGATGCTGGGCGGTGATTGGGATGAGCAGAACTGGACTCCGCCGCAGTTGCCGACGCATGAGTGGATCGATGCAGTTACAGCGGACAATCCCGCATTTCTCCAACGCCATGATGGGCATGAATCGCTGGCTAACGCATCAGCGATGAAGGCGGCAGGAGTGACCGCGGCAACGAAGGCTCCTGCGGGCGGCGAGATCGTGCGCGACGCCCAGGGAAATCCGACAGGCATCTTCAAAGACGCGGCGCAGAGCCTGATCTACAAAGTCGTTCCCGAACCGGGACAGGCGGCCCGCATCAAGGCAGCTAAGCGTGCGCTCGATTACGCAGCATCGTTCGGCGTGACCAGTGTGCAGGACATGGCGGTCGATTATGCCGACATCGCGGCCTACTCCGTGCTCGCCGAACATGGAGAGCTTACTTCCCGCATCTACGCCGCTCCGCTCGAAACGCATTGGCAGGATCAGGCGAAGATCGGAATTCGTCATGCATTTGGATCGGACTTCCTGCGCATCGGAGCGGTAAAAGGCTTCGCGGATGGCTCGCTCGGCTCGACCACGGCCTACTTCTTCGAGCCGTACGTCGATGCGCCCAATACGCGGGGCCTGCTCTCAAACGAAATGCAACCGGTGAGTGCCATGCGCGAGCGTCTTACCGGAGCTGACAAAGCTGGACTCCAGATTTGCGTTCACGCTATTGGCGATCAGGCGATATCGATTGTTCTCGACATCTATCAGGACATTCAGAAGGCGAACGGCGAGCGTGATCGCCGCTGGCGTATCGAGCACGCGCAGCATATTGCGCCGAAAGATTTCCAGCGCTTTGCCAACCTGCACGTGATCGCCTCGATGCAGCCGTATCACGCCATCGACGACGGCCAGTGGGCAGAGCGGCGCATCGGCCCAATTCGGGCAAAAACTACGTACGCATTTCGCACCTTGCTCGATGCTGGCGTTCACCTCGCTTTTGGCACCGACTGGACCGTTGCGCCGCTGAATCCCATGCTGGGTTTGTATGCCGCAGTCACACGAGCGACGCTCGACGGCAAGCATCCTAACGGCTGGATTCCCGAGCAGAGGATCTCGATCGAAGAAGCTATCGAGGCTTACACGCTCGGCTCTGCGTACGCGGAGTTTCAAGACAAAGACAAGGGCTCGATCACGCCCGGCAAACTCGCGGATCTGGTGCTGGTCAGCGACAACTTACTGAAAATCGATCCACGAGCGATTCGCGACGCCAAAGTGGAAATGACCATGGTCGGCGGCAAGATCGTGTATGGCGGACCGCCAGAATAATTCACCACGGAGACACAGAGAGACGGGCTTTGTTGTCTTGTCATTCCGAACCGCCGATTTGTGGCGGTGAGGAATCCCCACTCCCACGAGTAAGCTGCCGAACCACCAAAAATGCTCTCACACGGTGTGGGTAAGCTATAGGATTCCTCACCGCAAGAAACGCGGCTCGGAATGACACTACAAAGCACCTCCGTGCCTCGCTGTTGAAAGACCTACCTTCTGCTCTCCTTCGAGCCACGCTCCAGCAATCGCTTCGTCATCAGCACCAACCCGACGATCTGGGTCCACTCGGAAACGATGTTGCCCACGACCTGTCCCCATTTGGAATTGGCGTTCATCGATCGGAACAGCATGATCCACGCGATGCCTGTGACCAGGAGAAAGATCGTAAGCGAGTGATCATCGAGGAAACACAATATCCGGTTCACGGGTTCGTGTTTGGGACTTCGACTTTCGGCGGAGCCTTTCTCGTACATATATTTGGTCGCCAGGACGGTCACTAGCACGCCTGACCAATCGGCGATAGCGTTGCCGAAGAAAGATCCCCAGTGCGTGCTCGGGTCGGCGTAGATGTAGAGAACCGTCCAGAGAACGAGGATGATGGTGGTCGCCACACTGAGAGAATGGCGGTGCAGGAATCCAGGGTGGTGCCGATGTTTGCCTAAGCCCGCTGTTTTGAATCGTTTGTCAGAGGTATTCATCTAATATCCAAGGCTTCAAATTATGCGTAATGCATTGTTATACTGAAGCTTCACAGAGGAGAAACGAATGGCGACAACCACTACCCCGAACGTCGAAAACGCACCCAAGACCGCACCCGTTATTCTTACGCCCAACGCCGTGGCCAAGGTGAAGGAGATCATGGCGCAGCAGGATCCCATGCCTGCCGGACTGCGTATCGGCGTGGTCGGCGGAGGCTGCTCAGGTTTTAGCTATTCTATGAACTTTGAGAATGCTCCGGGCATGATGGACAAGGTGCTCACTTTCGATGATCTAAAGGTCTTTGTGGACGCCACCTCTCTTATGTACCTGAACGGCTGCACGGTCGATTATCTGGAGACCCTGGAAGCTGCAGGCTTCAAGTTCGAGAATCCCAACGTGAAGAGCACCTGCGGTTGCGGTTCATCGTTCAACGTGTAAGCACTCTCCTCTGATAAACAAAAGCCTCGCGCGAGCGAGGCTTTTGTTTTGGGTTGCCGTACTCACCGTGGCGAGCTTGGATTGGTCGATCCCGTTCCAGGATTCGAATTCGAACCAGGCGTAGTTGTCGGAGACATCGGGTTGCTGCCCGGCTGACCAAATGGTTGATTCGTTCCTGGCTGGTTGATGCCGGGGGGCGCCGCAATGCCTCCAGGCACTCCCGTCGCCGCTCCGGCGCCTAAACCTCCTCGCAGCGTGGGATCCATGGTTGGGTCATAAACAAACTGCCAGTCGTTGTAATGATCTTTCTGCTGGAACTCTTTTAGCGATTCCTTTTGCGAAGGGATCGATACGCCCACGATTGCTCCTCCACCGAAAGTCTTGCCTGCGAGCTGATGC
>DATEMI010000399.1:0-7717 GCA_035275665.1 Terriglobales bacterium
AAGCCGGAGCCAATGTGATCGCCTGGGATACAGATGTGGCCGCGGCCGAGCAGAACTGGCGCGCGGCATGTGAATCGCGACTGCCAATACTTCCGATCATCGCCGATGCTGCGCGACCCACTCCCGCTCTCGGTTGGCAGAATGCGGAGACGAGTTCACTGCTTGATCGGGCTCGCGGACGTTTCGATCTAGTGATGATGCTCGGCCTGATTCATCACCTGCTGTTGATCGACCAAATTCCCATGGGAGAAATCGCGCGCCTGGTGAATGAAGTCACAACACGCTGGGCGGTGGTGGAGTGGGTTCCGGCAACCGACGTCCGCTTCCGCGAGCTGTGTCGCGGACGCGATGCCCTCTATGCTCACCTCGACGAACGCGCGTTCCTCAGAAACTTCACTCAGTATTTCGAGCCTGTAGCGCGGAAGCCGCTGAGCAACGGCCGTGTGCTCTTTTTCCTGCTGCGGAATCATTGAAACATGAAGGCGCAACACCTGCTCGAAGGCTGTGGCGCTGCAATCCTGATTCTGCTGGCGTATCTCTGGCCGCAGATTTCCCCGAGCCACGCGGCTTTGTATTTCTCAGTCCTGCCTGTGAACACCGTTAGCCGCGGAATTTTGATCGATCTCATCGTTCTGACGCTCGCATGGGGGGCAATTACTTTCCTCGTAGTGCGCAAAGCGAAGGACAAAGAGAATAGCAGTCCCGCATGGGTAGTTCTGCTTACGATCGCTGTAATTGTTACGGTGGCATCGGTTGCCAAAGTTGCCGCGCTGCGGCAGCGGGTCCCCAAACCAGGATTCCTGGCGGCAAGCATTCTCCTGCTGGGATTTGCGGTCTGGCGCTGGTCGCCGGCTATCTATGCTCGCAGCATAAGCGTTTTCCGCATGGCGCTGGTTTTGGTTGGATGCTGCATCTTTTGGATGCTGCCCAAACTCGTCTTCGTCGCACTCCACAGACCTGCGCCGGACACAGTTTCATTTCGGCGCCTATCAGCCGATCCCGACGCAAGCAGCGAGCGCATCGTGTGGATTCTGCTCGACGAGCTCTCGTACGCGCAGGTGTTCGAGATTCCACACGCAAACCTGAATTTACCAGCGCTTCATGGGCTGGCAGCAGATAGCTTCTCATTTTCGAATCTCAGTCCCCCCGGCTACTACACGGCCAAAGTTGTACCGTCGTTGATTCTTGGCCGGCAGATTTTTGAGCTGGAGAGCACACTTGACGGACAGGCCATCATTCGGACGGAGAAGGACTCTCACTGGCACGCCTTAGATCCGCAACAGACGCTGTTTGGTGAAGCTCGCCGCGATGGATGGACTACCGGCGTAGCGGGTTGGTCGAATCCATATTGCCGCCTGCTCGATAGCGTTCTCGATTCCTGCTTTTGGTATCCCGACCAGTTCACGCCAGCCTACATGTACTCGCACATGTCGTCGCAGAAATCGGCAGTCGAGAATGCTCTCGCACCGCTCAGCAGCTCATTTCGCCGCCTATTGCACGAGAAATCGAAAGATCCCAGTCCCGTTGATTTCCACGTCCGTGATGCGGAAGGCGTGCTTGCTCCGGCAGAGACACTGGTTGCTGATAAAGACATCCGCTTCGCATTCGTGCACATGCCCGTTCCTCATCCTCCGGGCGTATACGATCGTGGCACGCAACAAATTCGGAACGGCGGTTCGTACCTCGACAATCTCGCGCTCGCCGATCGGGACTTGCAGGCGCTGCTGGATTCACTGCGTTCGGCAGAGTTGGATCGGCATACCATCGTGATCGTCTGTTCCGATCATTCCTGGCGAATTCCGCTCTGGCGCGGCGCCGCCTGGTGGACCAAAGAAGACGAACAGGCCGCGAAGGCCGGCTTTGATCCCCGGCCAGTTCTGCTTGTCCACTTTCCTGCGCAGCAGCAAGGCACGACGGTTTCGCAGTCAATGAACAGCCTCGTAATGCATGACGCGATCGCCGAAATCCTGCGCGGCCGAATCTCAAACGCTGCGCAGTTTTCCGACTGGCTTGCCGACTTCTAATTGAGCCAGCCCCGCCGCAGGCGCTGAAAATCACTTCTTCTCTGGCCAGCATTCCAGCAAGGTTGCGCATCTAACCCGCGAGGCAGTCTCTCCGCCCGCCGCCCGCTTCGCCATGGAACGCTACATCTGTATTCACGCCCATTTTTACCAGCCGCCTCGCGAGAACCCCTGGTTAGAGACTATCGAAGTGCAGGATTCAGCGTATCCATTTCACGATTGGAACCAGCGGATCGCCAGTGAATGCTATGCGCCCAATGCGGCCTCGCGCATTCTCGATCACGAAGCTTGCATTGCCGCCATCACTAACAACTACGCCAAAATCAGCTTCAACTTCGGCCCAACTCTGCTGTCGTGGATGGCAACCGAGGAACCTGAAGTCTATGGCGCCATTCTTGAAGCTGACCGGCTGAGCCAGGAGCGATTCTCGGGACACGGATCAGCCATCGCGCAAGGATACAACCACATGATCCTGCCGCTGGCGAACAATCATGATCGCTACACGCAGATCTGCTGGGGGATTCGCGACTTCGAATCGCGTTTCCAGCGTATGCCGGAAGGCATGTGGCTGCCCGAGACCGCGGTTGATCTTCCGACGCTCGATATCATGGCGCAGCTCGGGCTGAAGTTCACGATCCTGTCGCCTTATCAAGCCTGGCGCTATCGGCGCATAGGTGCACGCGCATTTCGTGATGCCACTGGAGGAAAAATCGATCCCTCACGTCCTTACCTGGTCCGCTTGAACGAAGGACGCTCCATCACAGTTTTTTTCTACGACGGACCGATCTCGCAGGCAGTCGCCTTCGAGAAGCTGTTGAACAGCGGAGAGCAATTTGCCAACCGCCTCGCGGGCGGATTTTCAGATGCGCGCGACTGGCCGCAAATCATGCATATCGCTACCGACGGCGAGAGCTACGGCCATCATCATGCGCACGGCGACATGGCGCTCGCGTACGCACTGCAGTTCATTGAAGAAAAAGGTATCGCGAAGCTGACGAATTACGGTGAGTACCTAGAGAAGCATCCGCCGCAGCACGAAGCGCAGATCATCGAGAAGAGTGCATGGAGCTGTTCTCATGGCGTAGGGCGCTGGTTCGAGGACTGTGGCTGCAATTCCGGCGGACGCCGCGACTGGAACCAGAACTGGCGCGGTCCGCTGCGGCAATCGCTCGACTGGCTGCGCGATACGGCGATGTCGCTCTACGAGCAGCGCGGCTCGCAGCTTTTCCAAGATGCATGGAAGGCGCGGAACGAATACATTCGCGTGATTCTCGACCGCTCACACGAGAGCCTGGATCGCTTCTTCGCCGAGAGCGCGAATCGCGAGCTAACCCACGACGAACGCATCGCCGCACTCGATCTCTTGGAAATGCAGCGCCATGCCATGCTCATGTATACGAGCTGCGGATGGTTCTTCGACGAGATTTCCGGCATAGAGACGGTTCAGGTCATCATGTATGCCGCGCGCGCAATTCAGCTCGCGCAGAAGCTTTCGCAGCGAGAGGACGGCGAGTCAATCGAGGCTGGATTCCTCGAGCGCCTGGAGCGGGCGAGCAGCAACATTCCTGAACATAAAAACGCAGCAGAGATCTATCGCAAATTAGTAAAACCGGCCATGGTGGGCCTGGAACAAGTGGCCGCGCACTATTCCATCAGTTCCCTTTTTGAAACTGGAGCTTCGAAGTACTGCTACACCATCAACCCAGCCGACTACCAGACGTTTATCTCCGGGAAAATGCAGCTGGCTATCGGCCGAGCGGAAGTCTGCTCGAGGATTACGGCCGAGTGTGGCCAGTACACATTTGCCGTTCTGCACATGGGTGATCACTCCTTGAGCGCAGGCGTGCGTGCGTTTGCGGGAGACGAAGCTTACAAACACACCGTGCACGATTTGCGCCAGGCGTTCTCACGCGCGGATATTCCCGCCGTAATCCGTGCTCTCGATCAGCACTTCGGCGGTCCAGCTTACTCACTGAAATCTTTGTTCCGAGACGAGCAGCGCCGGATCATGGATCACATTCTGGAATCCACACTGCGCGAAGCCGAAGCCAGCCTGCGTGGCATTTATGAGCACCATGCGCCTCTGATGCGTTTCTTGACGGATGTGAGCTATCCCAAGCCGAAAGCTTTGGCAGTGGCAGCCGAGTTTGTAATTAACGCGTCGCTGAAGCGCGAATTTCGTGCGGAGTTCCTTGATCTGAACGAAGTGAGAAATCTGCTGAACCAGGCGTGCGATGAAGGAGTGCAGCTCGATTCAGCGGGGCTCGCGTACCTGATGGCGCGCAAACTCAAGGGACTCATGCAGCAGCTCGAGCGCCATCCTAAAAACCTGGGATTGCTGAAGAAAATTTCCTCACTCGTGGATGTTCTGCGCGAATTGCCGTTTGCAGTCAACCTCTGGAAGGTCGAAAATCTCTATTACCAGATGTCTCGTACGGCGTACCCGAAGCTGCGCGAACAGGGCAGCGCGCCGGACGAGTGGTTTGAAAGTTTTCTTGAACTCGGACGCAAACTTCGCATTCGAGTAGAAGCAGTACCCACGATGCAGTTGGCCATCGCCACCTGAGTCACAACCTCCGGAGGTATTCCATGGACCTGCTCGATCGCCTCGATGTTCACATTCCTTCACAAGCAAAGAAGATCCTGATCGGCGCTGCTGCAGTTACAGCCGGCGGTCTCATTTTGGGAGCGGCTGCTGCCGGAATCGCAGCCTCTACTCTGGCGCGCAGGCGCAGCAATTTCTCCCTGCACGGTAAGACCGTGTTCATCACCGGCGGCTCGCGGGGCCTTGGCCTCGCGATGGCGGAGGAGTTCGCGCGACGCGGCGCCCAGATCGCTATATGCGCGCGCGATGAAGAAGAGCTGGAACGCGCGCGTCAGACTATCGAACGCGAAGCCGGCGGGTCGGTGATCACTTTCGTTTGCGATGTCTCCGATCGTGAGCAGATGGAGAGCACGGTTCTAAAGGTTCAGAGCCACTTCGGAGCGATCGATGTGCTCGTAAATAACGCCGGCATCATCGCGGTGGGTCCTGTCGAGAACCAGAATCTTGAAGACTTCGAAGAGGCGATGAAGGTCAACTTCTGGAGCCAGGTTTATGCCACGCTTGCCGCATTGCCCGACATGCGGCGACGCGGCGAGGCACGCATTGTGAACATCACCTCAATTGGCGGGAAAGTGAGTGTTCCGCATTTGCTCCCTTATAGCTGCTCGAAGTTCGCGGCGGTCGCGTTCTCCGAAGGCTTGCGCTCGGAACTGGGCAAAACCGATGTGAAAGTTGTCACTGTCGTTCCTGGATTGATGCGCACCGGTTCGCATATCAATGCGGAGTTCAAGGGCAAACACAGCCAGGAGTTCACCTGGTTCACCCTGAGCGGCACCAATCCGATGACATCAATCAATGTGCGTCGCGCCGCGAAGCAGATCGTCGATGCGACGGCGAGTGGACGCGCGGAACTCATCATCTCATGGCAGGCGGAGCTGCTGGCGCGCTTCCACGGGCTCGCGCCGGGGCTTACCACGGAAATTCTCGGCCTGGTTAACCGAACGCTGCCCAGTGCCGGCGATTCCGACGAAAAGCGCAAAGGCAAAGACAGTCACAACGCTGTGACCAAGTCACCGCTCACGGCGTTAGGCGAAATGGCCGCACGACGCTACAACCAGAAACCAGCGTAAGAGTTCAAAGAGCAGGTACCGCAGGACCGACGCGCACCCCCGCGCGGGTTTTGTCGACTCTCGCGATTTGGCGTTGTCCGATCCAATCACGAGATAGAAATCCCGAACTGCCAAAACCCGGCCGAGGGCGGCCGCAGGTCCTGAGTCCTGATTCCTTTACGGAGCAAGCTCATGGCCATCAGATCGCGCAAAACTCAATCCAAAGGCAAATCAGAAACAAAATCAGAAAAGAAGATCAAGGGAACAGTGATGCAGTTCCCGGCAAGCAAAGGACGCCAGCACGAACCCAAGTCCCCATTACCATCTCAGCACCAGCCGCGTCCTGGCATCGAAGCCAAAATGGAACCAAAACCTCGCTACGAGGCTCCGCTCTACAGAGGTTCCGGGAAGCTCAAAAATAAAGTCGCGTTGATCACCGGCGGCGATTCCGGTATAGGACGGGCTGTCTCCGTTCTTTATGCGCGTGAAGGCGCGAACGTCGCAATCGTCTATCTCACGGAAGAGCAGCAGGATGCCGAGGAGACGAAGAAAGCAGTCGAGAAAGAAGGACGTGAGTGCCTGCTGATTCCCGGTGACGTAAAAGACGCCGCGTTCTGCCGCCGCGCAGTCGCACAGACCGTTCGTGAATTCGGCAAGCTCGATGTGCTGGTCAATAACGCTGCTTACCAGCATCGCCAGGAAGGACTCGAACAGCTCAGCGAAGAGCAGTGGGACAAGACCTTTCGCACAAACATCTTCGGCTACTTCTACATGGCGAAAGCAGCTCTACCGCATTTGAAGCCGGGCAGCGCGATCGTGAATACGGGTTCTGAAACGGGACTTGAGGGTAACAAAAAGCTGCTCGATTACGCGGCAACCAAAGGCGCAATCAACGCCTTTTCAAAGTCTCTCGCGCAGAACCTGGTCGAGAAGGGCATTCGCGTGAACTGCGTCGCGCCGGGTCCAGTCTGGACTCCACTCAACGTCGCCGACAAACCTGCCGAAGAAGTTGGCAAACACGGCCAAGACGTGCCCATGGGCCGCCCGGCGCAGCCAGAGGAGGTCGCGCCGGCGTATGTGTTCTTCGCAGCGGAGGCCTGTTCGAGTTACATCACCGGGGAAGTGCTTTCCATTATGGGAGGCGAAACCACAGCGGCGTGAGATGACGCGACAACACTCAGGCGGCCCGAAATCATCGCCTGCATCTCACTCGAAAAGGGAGAAAGGAGAAATACATTCATGCCATCAGCAAGCAGTCGAACGACTACCGATCATGACGAGATCCGCCAGTGGGCGGAGGAGCGTGGCGGACGTCCGTCGTGTGTAAGAAACACCGGAGGCGATGGCGACATCGGCATCCTGCGCCTCGACTTCCCGGGCTACAGCGGGGAAGGATCTCTCGAAGAGATTTCCTGGGATGATTGGTTCGACAAATTCGATGAACGCCGCCTGGCACTGCTGTTTCAGGAGACGACCGCAGGCGGACAGCGCAGCAACTTCAATAAACTCGTAAGCCGCCAGACGGCGAAGCAATCGCAGACCGCGCATCGCGGAACAGCCCGCCAGGCCGCGGCGACTTCGAAATCGCGAACGGCATCAAGCAGCGCGCGCAGCAGCTCACGCTCGAGCAAATCGACCCGTTCGCGCAACCAGAATCGCGGCGACGGCCGCTCCTCGCGCCGAAAGACGACGGCACGTGCCGGTGAGAGTGGCGGACGCAGCTCTTCACGGTCAGCTTCTTCTCGTAGCACCAGCGTACGGGGAAAGCACAGCTCTTCGCGCTCAGGTCGGGCGGCCGAAACCGGCACACGCACTTCACGTGCCAGCAGCAAGCGTCGCAGCAGCAGCGGAATGAGAACTTCAAAATCGCGGGCAGCTCAAGCAGGATCGCGGACGAAAGCAAAATCCAAAAGCTCCCGCTCGAATCTTCGTCGCGCAGCGTAGCACCAGGCATCGATTCGTTTGGCTCAGCAATCTCCTCTGAGGGAGACTTCGTGATTTGTGAACCCTCGTAACAACGCAAATCACGAAGTCTCGCTACA
>DATEMI010000400.1:0-4222 GCA_035275665.1 Terriglobales bacterium
GAACGCGTTCTGCGGCGAAAACGTAGGGTTCGTATCTTGACTGTACTCGTGATTGTCCAGCGAATTGGTTCCGTAGAAGATCCCGTATCCGCCGCGGATGCTGCTTTTTCCGTCGCCCCGGGGGTTCCATGCGAATCCGAACCGTGGCGCGATGTTGGTTTTCTGCGTTGGCGCGAGCGCCTGCCCCCACGGTGAGTTGTGCCCCGCTTGAATCATGCCAGTGAGTGTGGACGCGTCTACTGGCGCGGTGTAATTGCCGCCGGTATTCGGATCGATGCCGGTTTGGACCGCCGGAGCCGCCGATGCGCTGTACAGGTTTGGATCGAAGGTGCTGAAAAGGTTATTCGTAGAGTGCGGCGACTGGAAGAGCGAATAGCGCACGCCGAGATCGAGCGTGAAGTCGGAGCGAACGCGCCACTCATCTTGTCCGAAAAATTCGAATTCCTTCTGACTAATCAGATCGTGGATCGGAAACTGGGATTCGGTGAACTGATTCACGCGCCCGAGCAGAAAATTGGCCCAGTTCTGCTCAAACGAGCTGTCGGCCGCGGCGCAGCCGGCCGGTGAAGTGGCGCCGCAGTTCGCCGACGAGTCGATATAGAAGGAAGGGTTGTTATTGGAATTCTCATCCAGTGTGAAGTAATGGAAAACCCCACCAAACTTCAACGAATGTTTTCCGGCACTCTTCGATAGGTTATCGAAAATGCTGTGATTTACATTGTAGACATTGTAAGGACCGAATCCGGAAAGGCCCTGCACGTTGTCAAATGTCAAGAACGGCACCGTGCCGGCAGTCGTTGAAAACGGGAGCGTGGGCTTGATATCGGGTGAGTTGGCAAGAGCCATCGTTCCGATTGGATGAGTGGTAATCAGCCCCCACGAATAGGTGTATCCCGCATCATTGATTAGCGTGGGCGATAGAGTCAGAGCGGCATGAGTAGACAGAATGTGTGCCGGAGAATTGCTCTGGGTTGTAGCAACGCCGGGCAATGGCAGTCCGGTGAATAGCCCACCAGGCTCAGTGGTAGGAATGGAGTCATCGCTATAACGTCCGAAAACACTTAACTTCTGCCCAAAGTTATGGTCCAGCCGAAGCGCTTCTTCCCGGTAGTAATAGAGATTGCGGTTGGTGCTCACGAGCAGATCGCCGAGATTCGCCGCCGGAAGCTTGCCGTAGATGTCTTTGATATAGGCTGCGGCAGTGGGATCGACGTTCGAAATTGACGTCCCCATCGCACTGCAGTTTCCGCTGGCATCGACTGCAGTACACACAGGAACTTTGAACGTTCCTTGCATTTCTGCTGCCGTAGGAAGCTCCCCGCTGGTGAAATTTGTGTAGTTAATAAAGTGCCGCCACTCCTGCGAGTAGAAGAAGAAAGTTTTGTCCTTCTGGATAGGTCCGCCGAAAGTGAATCCCCAGTCATTCCAGCGCATGGGAGGACGGGCAATCTTCGGCGTCACGTGGTTACTGAAGTAGTTGTTCGCGTTCAGCTTATCGTTGCGAAAAAATTCATACGCGTTTCCGTGAAACGAGTTGGTGCCGCCCCGCGTGATAACGCTCACTTCCCCAGACGAGCTGCGCCCATGTTCAGGAAGGAAGTTAGAACGAGCCACCTTGAATTCGGCGATGGAATCGACACTCGGGTAAGCCAGCAAAAGCAGATCGGCGCCCCGCTGCATATCATCCGCTCCATCGATTAGAAAGCTGTTCTGCGATGGGCGGTTCCCGTTGACAACAATATTGATCTGGTTCGACAGTCCGGTTGGATTGCTCGCGCCAACGAAAAGCTGGTCAGTAGCCATATCCGACGAAACGCCCGGCTGCAGCGTCACGAGTTGGACGAAATTGCGCGACAGCACCGAAAGTTCCCGAATCTGAGTTCCGTTAATCAGGCCGGATGAAGTGTTGTCTTCTACATCCACCTGTACCGGCGATTCTGTAACCGTCACCTGCTGCTCTGCAGCGCCAACTCTGAGCTTGACGTCATGGACGCGACGGTCATTCACGTTTAAAACAATATTGCTGGCTGCATAAGGCGCGAAGCCCTGAGCGTCAACTCGAATCTGGTAATTCCCGACCGGCAGCACTGGAGCGTTGTATGTGCCATCGCTGCCCGTCGTGACCGTGCGCTCGGTGATATTGCGATCCGTGTTGATGATGTGGACATTGGCACCGCTGACTACTGCGCCCGACGGATCGTAAACCGTTCCGCGGATATTGGCGGTCGTATCTTGCGCGATGCAGCCTATAGCGAAAAACAAACAGAACGCTACGTAACAAAACGCTTTCAAACGCATACCCCCTCCTCAATTCTCGAGTAGCAGTTGTTACCTTGCTTTCGGCGTAAGCCCTTCTTGTTCACGGCATTGGCAGCGCGAAAAGAAGCTGACGAAGAATTCCCGATTCCGCGCTGCCGCCTAAGAGTGTCAATTTGAAATTCGTCTCAAACCGGTTGAATCACCGCGGCCCCCGTGTCCCTGCTTCTGCGGTTAGTCGATTGGCGATCCTGTAACGATCGCCACGATAAGTTGAGTCCACATATTCCACAGGCTTGCCATCCCGGAGATAGGACGTGCGCGCAAAATGGAACACTGCACTACCTTTCCGGATCTCTAGAAGACGCGATTCTTCTGCATCTGCGACAGAGGCCTCTGCAACTTCTTCGGTAACGGCAATGTGGATTCCGTATCGGTCCGCCATCGTTGCGTAAAGCGAAGTACGAGGATCGAACGTTTCCAGCAAGTCCGGACAAAAATCAACAGGAATGTGGCTCCATTCGATCGCCATGGGGATTGCATCCGCGAGCCGCAGTCGTCGTAAGCTGATAACCCTCCCTTGCGTCTTGATCCGCAGGGCTTTAGCCGCGTTGATATCCGCCGGTGCAATGCTGAAAGACAGCACCTTCGAGCTGGGACGCGATCCGGTTTTGCTCATTTCTGCGGTAAACGAGAGAACGTTGCGGAAATTCTTTTCCAGCTTGACTTCTGAAACGAACGTTCCCTTGCCGCGGTGACTGTAAAGAAATCCCTGACTGCAGAGAGATTTGAGCGCCTGTCGGACCGTCATCCGGCTTACGCCCATTTGGGCAGAAATTTCTTTCTCCGACAAAATCGCCTCGCCGGGCCTGAATGCGCCGGAATGAATCTGCTCCAACAGGAATTGCTGGATCTGGTAGTAAAGCGGAACTACACTCTGGCGATCGAGCACGTGTGCTCAGTTCATTCCCAAAATGTCTAGACAACTAGACCGTTGTTTTTACGTCCCAGGCACTCTCGTAGTCAAGAAAAATCTGAGCAATTCGGGAAGATAAGGTGGAGTAGCCGAGGGGGTTACCGCTGCCTCAGCTCCTTCGTTCGAAACGAGGCTTCTCTGTTACAGACGCTGCAAAGCAAACGCAATCGGCGCCGCTTAGAATGCTCCGTCATGGCTGCCAAGAAGGACTACTACGAACTGAGTATGGCCGTGGGGGAGGACCTGTTCAATCAAGTGCGAGCAACGGACGCTGATGGTCCACGAACGCTCGTCGCCACTGGCATTTCCTGCCAAGAGCAGCTCCATGCCGGGCTACACCGAAAGGTGTTCCATCCCATGGAGCTGCTGCAGGAGGTCGCCTAACGCATAAGGCCGGTGTTGGCGGCAGCACCGAGCTGGACGAAATCTCGCCAGTCCAAGCGTTAAGGGGGCCCGGCGATCTTCCTCATCTACCATACCCACGCTTGGATGCTGTCAACATATTCGTGATATCCAGGATTAGGGTTGACGTAATTTCCGTCGGGTTGAAATTGAATAGTTATCGTGTTATTTGCAATCCCAGTGGTATTGGTTGGGGCGTTTAGTGTTTGATTAATCGAAAACTGTTGCCCGTCAATCTGCAACGTGGCATAAGTGAACTGCGCTGCAGTCCTCGTCCCAGACCACACAAGGGTATGCCAAGTGTTAGCGGCCGTTTGTGTACAAGGAATGGTTGGAGAGAAGTCGTGCCAACCGTGAGTACCGTCGCCGGAAGTACCGTTTGGATTCCAGTACTGACAATTCGCGCCTTGCACACATTGGGTGCCGAAATAGAAGGCTAAATTGTTGTAAATGACAGGGAAGTCAAATTCCAAGGCTTGTATGTAATTGCTTGAGTCGACATTATACTGCCACTGAACCTTGAAGTTTGTACTGTTTAACTCCTGGGAGTTGAAGTAATGCGTGTAGTAATAGAGGATTCCCCAATTT
>DATEMI010000401.1:0-2494 GCA_035275665.1 Terriglobales bacterium
TCGCCAGCGAGGTAGTACGTCCTGGATGGAGCTGGTCGATGCCGGCAGCAGTGACGGCCAGGTCTGCATGCACCTGCTGCATCGTTACACCTCGCCTTACACGTCCGAGCATTGCCAGCCAGCTCATGTTGTCGCTTGAGAGCCGGTTGATGCCAGGTTCCAATGCCTCCTGCATGGTGACCGGCACCCAAAATGCACTCGGAATCGGTTCTGTGCCGGTGAACCCGGACCGTGCGATCCCAATGACGGTAAAAGGTGTCCGATTGAGGACGACCTGTTTCCCCACTAGCAAAGGATTAGCTGCAAACGCACTGCGCCACAGACTGTCACTAAGCACCACGACCGCACTTCTGCCGGCCGTCGCGCAATCGGAATCGACGAAGCCCCGGCCTAATGCGGGATGCTCCATCAATACTTCGAAGTAGTTGCACGAGGCCGCAGTTCCCAGCACTTGGCGGGCGGCGCCGTCTCGAAGCGTCGCTTCCAGGTACGGCTCATAAGCCACGAGGCCGGAGAATACATGATTGTGATCACGATAATCGAGGTATTCGGAGTAGGAGAACCAGCTCGCGTCATTGTGGATGAGGCGATCCGGTTGCCGGTGAAAATGGAAGATTTGATTGATGCTCACCACCCGCGCAGCGTGTGGAACAGGAAGCAGCCGAAGAGCTAAGCCGTTCAATACTGAGAAAATACCAACATTGATTCCGACGCCTAGAGCGATGGCCAGAACGGCGGCAACCGTCAATCCAGGGCTTCGCCACATCGTGCGAATGCCGAACCGTAGGTCCTGCAACAACTGCTCGATCCATTCAACGCTCCATACTTTCCAGGTTTCCTGTTTAACGCGGGTTACATTGCCGAATTTCCGTAATGCGGCGCGGCGCGCCTCTTCAGGAGACATTCCCCGGTCGATGTTGTCCTGCGTTTCCCTTTCGAGATGATCGCGAATATCCTCTTCGAGGTCCGCAAGCATTCTTTTGCGCCGTGTCATACTTCCTCCTGATCTCCAGGGTTGAGGATTTGCGCGATAGCTCGCACAAGTCGGTCCCACTTACTGGCCTCTACGGTCAATTGCTTCCTGCCTCTTGCAGTGAGCGCGTAGAACTTCGCTCTGCGATTGTTTTCTGAGGTCCCCTCGCTAACCGAGATCCATCGCCGCTTGATCAGCCGGTGCAGCGCTGGATACAAGGAGCCCTGCTCGACCTGTAGCACCTCGTCCGACCTGAATTCGATGGCCTTGGCGATGGCGTGACCGTGCATGGGGCCGAGCTTAAGGGTGCGGAGAATCAGGAGATCCAGCGTGCCCTGGAGCAGCTCGATACGCTCTTGCTCTTCTTTAGTAGACATTCTAGGTGATGGTAGCCGTACCTCAGGTAGAATGTCAAGGTGAGCCCGGCCACACCTCTCGCCGACGCTCGGATTTGGTCCATTACTTTTCTCTCGTCATGGGCCCGTTCACGAAAGGTCTGCAACGGTGTCGAAGTCCATTCAGGGAGGGCTGCTGTGATTGGCGAATGACCGGCAACTCGGACATTGCGGGTCGGCGGCGTCAAATGCCCGGATTACCGGCAACTCCGTCGAAAATGGCCCGTGAGCTGGGTCATTTTCATGCATATAGGTGGGTCGCAGACCCATGCGTAACTCGGACATTGTCCAGGAAAGATCTATACCCATAGGCCCTGAACTTCTGTCCTTTGGGCTCTCAACCCGTATCGGATAAGTCCGGACAACACAATCGTACGGCGTACTCGAGCTGGAGCAATTCCCGCCTCAGTTAGACACCGACTGCCAGACGTATCACGCGACGTGACAAAAGGATATTGGCCATGATGCAGACTTAAGCCCGTCCCCTGCGTTCCTTCTACAAACACCCTCCGGCCCTGCGAAAACGCTTCGTCCAACACTCTGAGTGTCTCTTTGAGATAGGCTCCCGATCTCGCCCTTCAATGTTCGCTCTTCAAATCGCATGTCAGCTTCTTCGATCAGCATTGCGCAGGGATCAATTGAAAGGCGATCGCGGCCCTTCGGCATCTCGACGTGTATCGATGTCGTGTTGGCCTCTGCCACATCGCTCTCGCTGCGCACTGGCGGGTCTGCGGTCACAGTCACCGGCAATAACCGGAGCGGCGTCAGCAGTCGTTAGGCTAGGTGTCCATGATCGGGATCGTGGACACTTAGGTTAAGTGTGGGATAGAGAGACGCGGCCAGCCGGAGCTAAAATGCCGCCCAGGAGAAAGACAATGATGGCCAGTGCACACACCCCGGCAGTAGTCCCGATGCGCGAGTGGAAATGGTCCCCGCAGGAGAAGGCTGTCGCCCGCAGAACCTTCGACCTGGCCCTCCACCGCGAAATCGAAGGTCTGATCCGCGAAGCCAAAGATCGAGCCGCGCGGATCACGGAAGCGCCAAACCTATGGGAACTGGAACGCTGGCTGGGCGAGCGCCGCCGCCAGATCGACGAGCTGTTCGACTACCGCTACTCCGTCCTGCC
>DATEMI010000402.1:0-2769 GCA_035275665.1 Terriglobales bacterium
CGCGGTCGTCGACGTACCGTTTCGGAACGATAATCCGAGGCAGATTCGGTGAAGCGGCCGAGTCGTTGCTCATGAAGATCAGCCCGAGATCACCCCTTTCGGACGGTGTTTTCGCGCCTTTGTCCTTTCGCAACTTGAGAATTTTTTAATCAAGGCGCAACACAAAGCAGCTTGCAGATTGCTCACCCCGATTGCCAGGTCGCGCTGGCGCAAAAGCTCGTTTCGCTCCCCCGCCGCGGTGTCACGTTGACGCAGAAGCTCGTTGCCCTCTGTAAAAACCGTTTCGTGTCCGCGCACAAGTTCGTTGCTATCCTCCGAGACAATATCGTGTTGCGGGATTTTGTGGTGCTATCCACTGACGGTGAAGTGCGGCGCGCCGGTGTAGGCTGCGATGACATCCTCGATATCTCCGTGCGCCACGATCCGGCCATGCTGGAGCATAATGCCGCGATTACACCATTTGCCCAGCAAGTCCATCGAGTGCGATGCGAGCACGAGTATGCTGGAGCTCCCGACGAACCGCTCTGTGCGTTTTTGTGCCTTGTTCAAAAAGCGGGCGTCGCCAGCCGATAGCCATTCATCCATTAGCAGAATTTCTGCTGGCATGGAGGTCGAGATCGCAAAGCCCAAGCGTACCAGCATCCCGGACGAATAGGTGCGTGCCGGCATGTCGATATAAGGGCCAAGCTCGGTGAACTCCACGATCTCGTCCACGCGCGAGCGCATCTCACGCGGGGGGATGTTCATGTACATACCGCGCAAGATAATATTTTCGCGGCCAGTGGCGTCCGGATTGAGTCCCAACGAGACGTCGAGCAAAGCAGAAATTCTGCCCGACGAATAGCATTCCCCGCGCGTCGGCGAGTAGATGCCCGCGAGCCGCCACCGACCGCATCAATGTGCACGCGTTGAACGACGTGACACTCGCAGCAGGGTCGTCTTGCCGGCGCCATTGGCCCCGATCAAAGCGACGCGGTCGCCGTCTTCGATGGGCGGGCCAAGAGCGAAGGAAAGCGGCTCGGGCGGCCTCGGATAGCCCCGAGTTGGAAGAACGCATCAGAAAGGCTCTAGCGACTCCTGGGAGGCCAGGCGTGCGCAAGATCGCGGTTTGGGGTCGATCCCGGCACGGTGCAACGGATTAGTCGGCCTCGCCCTTTCGCGGACGGCGGCCCGCGCGCGTCAGCGCCGAAGCTATCACTCGGTTTCCACTGCGGGCCGTATTTGAGGCGAAAAATCGCGTCGCGGATTTGCTCGTGCTGCGACGGCTGTTCTTTGACCTGAGCCGCATACGGATCGAGCCGAATGTTGACCGACGACCAACCTTGCATCGCGCAGTATCGTTCGTTGATCCGCGCGTAGACGTGCGCGCTTTCGATCTCGCCCTGCATCGCCTTCGCGTAGTAGTGGGTGCCCACGTCTTCAAGCTTTTGGATTTCGCGCTTGTATGCTCGCATCTGCGTCTGTCCGCTGCGCCGCCGAGCAGCGAAATGCTCTTCATCGCGGGAACCGGCCGCCGCGGCGATGGTTTTCTGCCCCTTCTGAAAGGTGCAGATACAGGACATTGCCGGGTTGGGGGGTCAACCTCTGCTTCAGGTATCCGGCCTCACCTAGTTCCATTTTCGAACTTCAACGAGTAATAGTCCGGCTCCGGCGCCCAATGTAAGGAGCGCTTTCCCTTTTGCTCGCATTGCTTATCGTCCACTCCCATCGCTCGTGGTAAGAACAAGCTTCTGGATGCCAAGCCCAAGGTATTGTTTCGTCTGTCCGAACGACTTCGAACGGACATATCCCATCAAGTCGCTCATAAACCTCGCCGTCCGGCGTTTCCCTGAGATAGGTGTTAAGGTAAAACTGGCCTACATTCAGCCGAAGCGCAGGAAACCTACAGACAAGAACGGTTTCGCCCTCGTTGGTTGCAATCCGGACCTGTGGATGGAAGGCCCAAGCGTAAAGAACAGGATACTGAGTTTGATTGAACACCTGAAAGGCGAAGCATCCTCTAGATATTAGATTAGCATTCTTGATGCAAAATCTTACCTCAAGCGGCTCGCCAAAACTGTGTATACCATTTGCATTCGAAGTAATAACTTCCACCCTACTGACGTGAGGGCGCCTGTTCGTTTCCTCCGCACTTCGCTCATAAACTGAGCTCTTTGCCCCGTGCGAAAGATATGTCGTGATTGCACGCGCCACGTCTCCGTCAAGTTCGACAGTGCCTGCATTCAATAGGACTGCACGCGTGGCAAGCTCACTGATGGTGGCCAAGTTATGACTGACGATCAAAACCGTCCGGCCTTGTCGGGATGCGACATCGTGCATCTTGCCCAAGCATTTTTTTTGAAACTCGTGATCGCCGACAGCCAGGACTTCGTCAACGACAAGAATCTCTGGTTCGAGGTGAGCTGCCACAGCAAATGCAAGGCGCACATACATTCCCGATGAATACCATTTCACCGGCGTATCGAGAAAGCGCTCCACCCCGGCAAATGTAACGATCTCCTCAAACCTCTTGCGGATCTCCCGTTGCGTCATCCCAAGAATAGCGCCATTGAGGAAGATGTTCTCGCGACCCGTGAGCTCGGGATGAAATCCCGTCCCGACCTCAAGCAGGCTGGCGACACGGCCTCGAACCAGAACCCGCCCTTCTGTCGGCTCCGTGATGCGGCTCAAAATCTTGAGAAGCGTGCTCTTTCCGGCGCCGTTGCGGCCAATGATACCAACAACCTCACCCTTCTTGACGTCGAAGCTCACATTCCTAAGCGCCCAGAA
>DATEMI010000403.1:0-2456 GCA_035275665.1 Terriglobales bacterium
GCTGATCAAGTTCAAGCGTTCGAACCAGAACACCTGCATCAACCAGCGTCCGATTGTGCACGTAGGCGAACGCGTCAACAAAGGACAGGTCATCGTTGATGGACCATGTACCGATCGCGGCGAGTTGGCCCTGGGCCGGAACGTCCTGGTCGCATTCATGCCCTGGCGCGGCTACAACTTTGAGGACGCGATCCTCGTGTCCGAGCGGCTGGTGAAAGAGGATTACTACACCTCGATTCACATTGAAGAGCTGGAGATTGAAGCGCGCGACACCAAGCTGGGACCGGAAGAGATCACGCGCGACATTCCGAATGTCGGCGAAAACATGCTGCGCGATCTAGATGAGAGCGGCATTATCCGCATCGGCGCGCAGGTGAAACCGGGCTCGATCCTGGTCGGCAAGGTAACCCCGAAGGGCGAAACCCAGCTGACCGCGGAAGAGAAACTGCTGCGAGCAATCTTTGGTGAGAAGGCCGCGGATGTAAAAGATGCGTCGCTGGTTTGCCCGCCGGGAATCGACGGCACGGTCGTCGACGTGCAGGTCTTCACCCGCAAGGGCCAGGAGAAAGATCAACGGTCGCTGTCGATCGAACAGGAAGAAGAAGAGCGTTTGCGGCGAGACCTCGAGGATGAAATCCGCATCCTTCAGGAGCAGCGCAACGAGCGCATCTACGAATTGTTCGAAGGCCGCAAGCTGGCCTCCGATTTGACCGTCAATCGCGACATCGTCATTCCCAAAGGTGAGCCGATCACCCGCGAGATGCTGCAGAACGTCGAGCCCAAAGCCCTGCGCAAGGCGCAGGTGGCCGGCTCGCGCGTCGATGCGGCGTCCGAGGTCAAGGAATACGAAGATCGTACTGAGCGCCAAATCAAGATTCTCTCGGACATTTACGAAGAGAAGATTGCCAAGCTGCGCCAGGGCGACGAGCTGAGTCCCGGCGTCATCAAGATGGTCAAGGTCTTCATCGCCATGAAGCGCAAGCTGTCCGTAGGCGACAAGATGGCCGGCCGTCACGGTAACAAGGGCGTGATCGCGCGCATTCTGCCGGAAGAGGACATGCCGTATCTGCCGGACGGAACGCCGGTGGAAATCGTGCTCAATCCGCTGGGCGTGCCTTCACGTATGAACGTGGGTCAGATTCTCGAGACGCACCTCGGCTGGGCCGCGCGCGTGCTCGGCCTCTACTACGCGACGCCGGTATTCGACGGCGCCACTGAGAAGGAAATTAAGCTGCGGCTGCAAGAGTCAGGCGCGCGCGCCCGTGAATTGGGTCTGCCGGAGATCGTCAACGAATCAGGCAAGGCAGTGCTTTACGACGGTCTCAGCGGCGACGGTTTCGAGCAGAAGGTAACCGTCGGATACATCTACATGCTCAAACTCTCGCACCTCGTCGACGACAAGATTCACGCTCGTTCCATTGGACCGTACTCGCTGATTACGCAACAGCCCCTGGGTGGCAAAGCGCAATTCGGCGGACAGCGCTTTGGTGAAATGGAGGTGTGGGCGCTCGAGGCTTATGGGGCCGCTCACATTCTGCAGGAGCTTTTAACTGCCAAGTCGGACGACGTGGCCGGGCGATCGAAGATTTACGAGGCAATCGTTAAGCGTGAAGCCGATTTCGATCCAGGTTTGCCGGAATCGTTCAACGTGCTGGTGCGCGAGCTGCAGTCGCTGTGCCTGGATGTTGAGTTGGTGCAAAAGGATGGAGCGCCGGACGAAACGATCGCGGAACCGCTGATTACCAGCGGCATATAGGTCTTATAAGTCCCACCTGTCCCATTGGTCTCATGGGACAAATGGGACGAATGGGACAAATGGGACCAATGGAGAAAAGATGTTTCGATTTCATCAAGAGAAAACGCAACTCGCACCCAACTTTGAGGCGATTCGCATCTCGCTGGCTTCACCGGAAAAGATCCGCCAGTGGTCGCACGGTGAAGTAACCAAGCCTGAAACGATCAATTACCGCACCTTCAAGCCGGAGCGGGACGGTTTGTTCTGCGCGCGCATCTTTGGTCCGGTCGCGGACTGGGAGTGTCTCTGCGGTAAATACAAGCGCATGAAGCACCGCGGCGTCATTTGCGATAAGTGCGGCGTCGAAGTCACTCAGGCAAAAGTACGGCGTGAGCGGCTCGGTCACATCGATCTGGCAAGCCCTTGCTCGCACGTCTGGTTCTTCAAAGGACTGCCGTCGCGCATCGGCCACCTGCTCGACATTCCACTGCGCGAGCTTGAGAAGGTGCTCTACTTCGAATCCTACATCGTCATCGATCCCGGCGACATCAAGGATTTGAAAGAGCGCGAGTTGTTGACTGACGAGCGTTACCGCGAACTGATGCGCGAATATCCTGGCCAGTTCGTTGCCAAGATGGGCGCCGAAGCGATCAAAGAGCTTTTGATGGCGATCGATATCGAAGAGCTTGTCGACGACCTTCGCCAGCGAATGCGTGATGAA
>DATEMI010000404.1:0-5431 GCA_035275665.1 Terriglobales bacterium
GGAGACGACGATGTTCGCCTCCTGAAACTTGTAAATCGGTTCGGCGTATTGACCAAAAAGCGTCTGCGCCGCAGCGCGAGCCGAATCGCGATTCACCGGGTCCCACTGATACCACTTCGCGTTCGGAAATTTCTTTAAGACAGCTTGAATCTGCGAGGCGAGCGTCGGCGAGACGACCGTCTCGCTCAAGAAGCGCAAACCTGCGCCGCCCGAGGCTGCGGCTTTCACTTTGTAGGTGAGGATTGCCTCGGAGAAGTCTCCCCAATTACGCTGCTCTCCGCGATAGCTGGAGTGCTGCGAGCGATCAGGGTCGTAGAGATCGAGGACCGAAGCCTGTGCAAACACGTCGGTCGCGCCATTCGAAGCCGGATGCTGCGGATTGCCTTCGATCTTCGTCGGCCGAAATTCATTGCTTTTCACCAGCAGCGGAATGCCGCCAGTCGGGAACGGCATGGTGGTCGCGAAGAACTTCGGAATTCCCGGAATGAGATCTTCGGGCTGCCGAATGTAAGGAACGATCGCCTCGGCCGGCTGGCGAGTGCAGGCAGAGAGTCCGGCGAGAGCCATCGAAGCGCCTGCAAGCTTCAAGAAGTTGCGCCGCGAGAGTCCGTCGTCGGTGCGGCTTAGCTCAGCGACACCTGCTGGGAATTCGTTTTCGAGAAGCTCTTCAAAGCCAGGCTCATCGATCAGCTCTTCCAGACTCCGCCAATATCTCTTGCCCGTCGAGGCGGAGAGCCGCTCGCGTACCTGCTGGAGCGTTAATTTGGTTCTATGTGGCGTTGGCGAAGTTTTGATCTGCACCAACTCGGGGTGATTCTCCATGTCTCTCTCTAAATCAAATTCGTGGCCCTTAGGCCGTCGTGCTCGTCGTCGTTCAACTGCTCCACCCGCCCTGAACTGCTCGGCCCGCTACCGCAGGCCGTTCTGTTTATCTGTGGCAGGTATCGCAACTTTGAATTTCGTTTGGAGTGCGCACGTGATACTGCGCCACCAGGTATTTGCCCATCGACATCTGATCTTCGAACTTCTTCCAATGCTGCATCGGTTGGCCCGTGGTCTGGTAGTAAGGACCATTTAGGGAACAGTTCCCCGTGCCGTCCTCGCAGTACACCGGGCTACCGCTGCTCGGGCCCTTCCAGCCCATATTGAAAATCGGATCGCCTACCGGACGAATGTTCTTCGCCGGATTGCGGTGGCAATCGAGGCACCACTCCATCTGCAGACTGGCGTGCTGATAAGTGAGCGGCATCTCGTCGATCGGTCCGTGGCACGAGGCGCAGCCAATTCCCTTATTGATGTGAATCTCGTGATTGAAATAAACGTAGTCGGGCAAATCGTGCAGCTTGGTCCACCAGATCGGAGTGCCGTTGCGATAACTGGCGCGCACAGGCTCGAGTATGTCAGCGTTGGTCCAGATCTCGGAGTGGCAATTCATGCACGTTTTAGTTGGTGGAATTCCAGCAAAATTGGAGTTTTCCACCGACGTATGGCAGTAGCGGCAATCGAGTCCCAGGCCGGCGACGTGGTGCTGATGACTGAAAGGCACCGGCTGCTCGAGTCGCTCGCCCTCGCGCGTGACGTACGGCGAACGCTGCAACTCATTCAAAGTGAGCGCCAGGCTGGTGACGACAAGCCCAAGAATGACGAGGCTCATGCGTGCAAGCCCGTTGGCACCTCGGTTAAAAACTTGTGGCATCGAAACGTGTCCTGACTTTTATGTAAGGGGCACGAGCCGCGCACATCGCGTCAGCTTTATAGGAGTGCACCGGTTGAACGTTTATGACAGCAGCAACAATCAGGAATAAAACGGAGAATTATAACAGGCGAGAATTTTCTGCAAGCAATTGGCAAAAATTTTTGCGAAAAATTTTTAACTGGCGAACCAGAAGAGGAAAGACGGAAGCACGATTGAGATTCAAATCAGACGAGCTCGAAGCCCGGAAGGCGCGCAGCCTTATTGTCGAACGTCAAGGTCCGCCTGCAGCCTGCGCGACGACCGAGCTCTGCGATCAGAGCGTCAGGGAGTGAACCTCTTCCACTTTTCAAGACGGTCATAGCAGTGAAAATCTCTTGCTCATTTTCAATGTTCAGGACATCGATCTGAAGCAGGCGTTCGACAGCGGCGCTGATCTCCAGGGGAGTGAATCGGTAGCTACGATCAAGCACCCACACCGTTTCAATCATGGCTACGATACTTACAAACCCGGGATCTTCTTCGGTCAATCGGCGCTCCATCACGTCCGAAGCTCTTCTCGATTGAACCGGGTCGTCTTGTGTGAGGTAACGAACGAGGATATTAGTATCCAAGCCGATCACCGGCGTGCAGCCCGGGAGCGGCGAGCGGCAGCCTCAGCAATCGCCTCGTTCATCTCCTCGATCGATACAGAGCGACGGCGACGCGATTTGAGCATGCCACGCAACGCTGTAGCTGGGAGTTTCGGAAGAATAACGACGCTGCCATCAGGATGTACGAAAAATTTTACTCGGTCTCCAGGCTTGAGCCGGAGATGATCGCGGATCGCCTTCGGGATTGTTGCTTGCCCTTTTGCCGTGATTGCAGATTCCATCAGTCTATCATTACATTTTCTTATTTGTAATACCACATTATTTTTGGGATCAGTCGCTGCCCGCAGCCCGAGTAGTTACTTCCCCGCCATCACCAGCAGCCGTCTTTCCGTCATCTCCTCGATCGCGTAGCGAATGCCTTCGCGTCCGAGACCGGAATCCTTTACTCCACCGTAGGGCATGGGATCGACGCGGAATGTCGGCACATCGCCGACGATGACTCCGCCCACTTCGAGCCGCTCGAAGGCGCGAGAGATCAGGCGAGAGTCGTGGGTGAACAATCCAGCCTGAAGACCATATTGGGAATCATTAGACCGGGCGAGGGCGTCATCGAAATCCTGGTACGGTTCGATGGTTGCTACCGGGGCAAAAATCTCTTCGCAATTGACTTTCATCTTCGGAGTCGTGGCTGAGAGGAGCGTCGGCCTGATTAAGGAGCCCTTCGCCGTTCCGCCGCAAAGAACCTTGGCTCCTCCGGAAACCGCTTCCTTGATCCATTGCTGAACGCGTTCGACATCGCTGGCGCGAATCATTGGCCCAACATCGGTCGTTTCGTCCGATGGATCGCCGACGCGCAGCTTTGCAGCGGCTTCGACCATTTTGGCCGTGAACTCGTCGAAGATTGCGGCATGCACGAGAATGCGCTGCACCGAGATGCAGCTTTGCCCGGCGTAGGTAAAGGCTCCCGAGGTGCAGCGCGCAACGGCGTGATCGATTGCGGCGTCGTTATGAATGATGACGGCAGCATTGCCGCCGAGTTCGAGAACGACGCGCTTCTTGCCGGCATCCCGTTTGAGCTGCCATCCCACTTTGGCACTGCCGGTAAAGCTGAGCAGCTTCAGGCGTTCATCGGCGACGAGCGACGCTGCATCGTCGTTGCTCACGGGCAAAATGCTGAAGGCCGAAGCCGGCCATCCGGACTCGAGGATGAGTTTACCCAGCAGCAGCGCGCAGAACGGAGTCTGCGGAGCGGGCTTGAGCACAACCGGACATCCCGCTGCCATCGCGGGCGCCAGTTTGTGCGCAACCAGATTGAGGGGAAAGTTGAATGGAGTGATTGCTGCAATGGGGCCAACGGGAAAGCGGCGCACAATGCCCCATCAACTCTCCGTCGCAGAAATAAAATCGAGCGGCATGTACTCGCCGTAGATTCGCACCGCTTCTTCAGCTGCTGTGGTAAAGGTCAACACCGCACGATCGACTTCCGCGCGAGCCGCTTTCACTGGCTTGCCTGCTTCAAGTACCATCAGGCGCACGAAGATGTCTTTGTGCTCGCGGATCTTTGCAGCGACGCTGAGCAGCGCGTCTTTGCGCTTGTAGGCAGGAATTTGCCGCAACTCGGCGCTGGAGTCCTGGGCAGCCGAAATCGCGCTCTCGAGATTTTTTCTGGTTCCCACCCATGTGCTTCCGATCGATTTGCCGCTGTAGGGCGAGTTGATTTCGACGCGCTGCCCTGTGGTGATCCACTCGCCAGCAACGAGAAATCCGGATTCTAGCGGCGGGCCTTCCAAGGTCTGCATGCGGTCCCCTGAAAAAATCATACCGATATTGACGCGCCGTTGTTGCCCAATCGTACGGACCGACGGGCGCCCTCGCGCGGGTTTTGGTTCCGATACCAGAACCGCAGTGTTTCACTTTTACCGTCGAGTACGAACTCATGAACTGAAACCCGGCCGAGGGCGGCCGCAGGTCCTTTCTCCGTGTGCTCTGTGCCTCCCTGGTGAGAAACCGCGCTCAAGGAAACGTCTTCGAAGACGATAGGGATTCCTCCACCAAAGACAGGCGTTCGGAATGAGACAACAAACAAATTACGAGTATGTCACCAACTGTGACCGCATTCTGCGGATGATTGCATCCGCCGCGGTGCGGCCGATGCGGACGCAATCGGGAACGCCTATGCCGTGATAGGCATTGCCGGTGAGGTGCAGGCCTGGGAAGCGCTGCATGTGCATCTCCAGGGTGGCGACGCGCAACAGGTGTCCGACCTCGTACTGCGGCATGGCATTGCGCCATTTGTAGACGCGCGCGAAGCGCGGCTCGGCTTCGATCTTCAAAAGTTCGCGCAGTTCCCGCCGAGCCAGCTCGACGATTTCACGTTCCGCCAGATCTAGCACGTGCGGATCGCGAGCGCCGCCGAGGAAGATTCTCAGCAACGCTAAATCGTCGGGAGCACGATTCTCGAACTTGTTATGAACGAATGTGCAAGCCATGATGCGCTTGCGTTCGCTACGAGGAACCAGGAAGCCGAATCCCGGAGGCAGGCGCAACTCAACGCGCTTGTACCCAAACGCGACCGCCACGGCCGAGGTCGAAGAGAGCTCGCCGAGAATCTCGACCGGCCGTTCCGATCCAGGAATACCCATCATCAGCTTTGCTGTAATGTCCGGCGGTACAGCCAGAATCACATGATCGAACTCTTGTTCCGTATCTTTGCTTGCGACCTTCCAACCAGAACTACCTGCTCGCAGCATCGTGACAGGGGAGGATAGTCGCAAAGTTTCGCGGGGGAATTGGCGCAGGATGGAGTCGACGATGCGCTGCATACCGTCGCGCAGTGAGGTAAATAAAGGTGGGCTTCCGCTGCTGCTGTTGTGATTTTTGCGGCTCTCCAGCGCGCCACGGACGAGGCTACGATGCCGCGCCTCGGATTCAACCATTTGTGGCAAGGTGGCGCGCGCGCTCAAACGAGAGGCATCTCCGCCATAGACACCCGAGAGCAGTGGATCGGCAAGACGGTCCACCACTTCAGCATTGAAGTGCCGCGACACGAAGCTGGCAACGCTTTCATCGTCGTCGACTCCCAGAGGCTCAGGGGGCAGCAGATATTCGCTCAGCATTGCCAGCTTTGTGCTTGGCGAAAAGAGTC
>DATEMI010000405.1:0-3830 GCA_035275665.1 Terriglobales bacterium
ATCTGCAGGCCTTTTGAGCCGGAAGTCTTGGGGAAGGCTTTCAAGTTGAAGCGATCGAAGATGTCGCGCAGCCAAAATGCCACTTGGCAGCAGAGCACGATATCAGCCGGCGGACCGGGATCGAGGTCGAAGACCATCATCGTGGGCTCTTCGATCTTTTTCGCGCGGGATAAGGAGGTGTGGAGCTCCAGATCGGCGAGGTTCGCGGCCCAGACCAATGTGGGAATGTCCTGGGCAAGACAAAATTGGATGTAATCGTTGCGGCCATGGCTCCAAATCGGCGCCGTCTGCACCCAGTCCGGACGATGCTTTGGGCAGCTCTTCTCGTAGAAGAACATCCCATCCACACCTTCCGGATAGCGTTTGAGCGTAAGTGGGCGGCCGTTGAGATGCGGCAGCAGCACCGGCGCAATACGGACGAAGTAGTCGATCACCTGTCCTTTGGTGAATCCAACCGCCGGATATAAGACTTTATCGAGATTCGACAGCTTGAGCTGCCTGCCTTCGATCTCGATTACCGTGTCTTTCTTGGCCACGAACGCTCCTTCAGATGAGATGCCAGGGGACGGGTGAAAACGAACTTTACAAAGGTCTGAAACTAGATGTCACGGAGCTTTGTGAACTCCACTATTGCCTTTGTGAACTTCGTGTTCGCTTTCCCGGGTTGATTTTCTCTTATTCCACCGCAACATGCAGCCCGAATTTGCACATCTAAGGTTAAGCCGTGCCTCAGGATAAGCCATTACCGGTCAGTTCGTCGGAGCCGCCGAAATTCGCGCCCGAGCAGGAAAACCTGTTTCGGGAAGTGATGCTGCTCCTGAACGAGCAAGGGGTCCCGCATGTTATTTCCGGTGCTTTTGCTCTGCATGAGCATACGGGCATTTGGCGCGATACCAAGGACCTCGACATCTTTCTTACGCCCGAACAAGTCTCTCCGGCGCTCGACCTTCTCGAAGAACGCGGCTTCCAGACCGAAATCTGCGACCCCGTCTGGCTTTGCAAGATACGCCGTGGCGATTACTTTGTCGATCTCATTTCGGGAATGAGCAATGCCGTAATCCGGGTGGACCGGTCCTGGATAGACCGCAGCTTCGATTCCGAGGTTCTCGGCATCCCCACCAAGGTACTCGCTCCCGAAGAACTGATCGCTTCCAAAGTTTTCGTCGCTTTTCGCGAGCGCTTCGATGGCTCGGACATCGCGCACATCGTGTATGCCGCTGGAACTACGATGGATTGGAGCCGGCTGCTCTCCTTAATCGGCGACCATTGGCAGATGCTTCTGTGGTCGCTGGTGCTCTTCCATTACATTTACCCAGCCTCCACCGCCGTGCCAATGCTGGTTTGGGACGAGCTACTCACGAAATTCCGCGCCGATCTCGAGAGTCCAGATTCCGAAGCCAAATTCCGCGGCAGCCTGATCGACGACAAGATGTTCTCGATCGACGTTCTCGAGTGGAAGATGCAGAACCTATTGGAGGAATATCGCGCGAAAGCCCAGCCGAAGATCGATGTGAAGGAGCCGGCGGCGTGATCACAAGAAAAGCGTTTCAGGTTTCGAGTTTCGGGTTTCGGATAAGCCAGCGCCGGGAGTTCTCTAAGCACGACGTATGAGAATCGCTGCCATCGCTGATCTCCATTTTTCTCCCCAGAGCTACGACCGCATCCGCGAGCAGATGACCCGCCTGCGTGACGAAGCCGATCTGCTGATCCTCGCCGGCGACCTCACCAATTTGGGAAAACCGGAAGAGATGGAGTCGCTGCTCGCAAGTTTCATGCGCCTGCGCGTGCCTATCGTGGCTGTGCTCGGTAACCACGATTACGAAGCCGGCAAGCACGAGGAACTCGCAAAGATGATGATTGCCGAGGGCGTGAAGCTCCTCGACGGCAGCGGCTACGAGCGAGACGGCATCGGATTTGCGGGAACAAAAGGCTTCCTAGGCGGGTTTGGTCGCGGAGTTCTCACGGCGTTTGGCGAACCGGAAGTGAAAGCCTTCGTGCAGAGTGCCGTCGATGAGACTCTCAAATTGGAGCGCGCACTATCGATGCTGCGCACCGAGAAGCGAATCGTCATCACGCACTACGCCCCCATTGTCGCCACGGTGAAAGGTGAGCCCGAGCAAATCTATCCTTACTTGGGCAGTGGACGCCTTTCGGAAGTCATCGACCGTCATCAGGCGATCCTCGCCGTCCACGGACACGCGCATCACGGCAGCCTCGAAGGAACAACGACCGGAGGCATTCCTGTTTACAATGTCGCTTTGCCGCTGCTGATGACCAGAACTCCGTCTGCACCGTACCGCCTTTTCGACGTGTAGCACAATAAAAGAGGGAGAGAATCGAAATCTTCGATCCTCCCTGTCAATTTAGCTCTGAAACTCAGCGTCGATGTAGCTGAGGCGATCCGGTTGAATCTCCCACCGGAACTCCTGCCGCGTCACCTGACATCGCGGCCAGCTCAGACGATTTGTACTTCGGCGTGCTGATGTAGCCGTGAATGTGGTTTTTGGTGATGCTGTTGATGACTACCTGCATCGGCTGTTCGACGCTATCTGCATAGAACAGCGCTGGTTCGTACAGGTTCAGGTGCTTCTTCGAAACCTCGCGGTCGTCGACCACCAGTTTCAAGTCCGCGTACTGTTGCTTCGTGTTGGCCTTGCGCAAGCTCACTCCGATCGGCCCGGCGTGCGAGAACTGCTTCGACTTGTTGATGTCGAACTCGTAGATGTTCCGCTCGCCTTTGCGCTGCAGTGCGACGATCTGCTCGTGATTAGTCGCAATTGAGCCTTGCAGTTCGGTGCGGGTGGAGGTGAGGTCCTGACGCGTCTGATCGATGGCTTTGCCTTGCGCATCGAGCTGCGTCTGGAATCTCTTCCAGCGCGGATCGGGCTTACCGTGACGCACCGCAGGGATCATTCGCGCATGGCTCGAATGCCTGACCTGCGGCGCTGCCGCTTGCACTGGCGGCGCCGTCAGCGCATCGAGCTTGGCCGTGAGCGCTTCGATCTGGCTGCGGGTGTCTTTCAAAGCCGCAGCGGTTTGAGCGTTCTCTGTAGCGACCTGCTGGGCGGCATTGCGCTCATGGATTGCATATCCGAGCAGCCCGATGAAGGCGAGCAGCACAACAACGAGTGCTCCAAGCCGAAAACTGGGGGAAGCGGTTTCAATGTGAGGCGTTTCTTCTTGCATGGAAAACTCCAAATATGACTTAACCCAAGTTGACACGAGCAACTTTGCTTCCAGTAGAGTCCGTATGTAAGTCGCTGAAACGCGGAGAAATCGACGGCTTCAGGACGAATCAAATGTGAGAAATTTCTGCGCGGAAAGGTGAGTTTTACCTGAATCCAGAATGGTTGCCCAAACAACGGAACCGCCGACGGTAGCCGGTGGGGCAGTCGCTTGTGTGCGGGTGCGATTCACTAGAATGGCTGCGGCATTGTTAGGCCCGGAGCTGGCCACTTGGCCTTCTCCGGCCCACCGACTACCGCCGGCGGTTCTGTACTAGGCGGCCTTAGCGTTTTCGTCTCGCACCTGTCGGCGGGTGCGCAGGAAATTCAGCGCCTGGTGGTAGCCATCGAGCGTTCCCACGTCCATGTAAATCTCGCCCGAGCAAGTCGAGCGCACAATATTTCCGGCAGCGATGTAGGCATTTAACAGATAGCCGAGATACTCGTCCTCGCGGTGCCGCGCCTCCCATAGCAGCCTGAGATCATGGAAAGCACTGCCGGTCGTGGTTACTGCTCCCCAAATCCAGTGAGAATGCGCGTCGGCACGCTTCACCTCGACTTCCTGCACATATCCAAATTCGTCGGAAATCACGGCGTCGAATGCCG
>DATEMI010000406.1:0-3064 GCA_035275665.1 Terriglobales bacterium
GAGCAACGCGTCGGAGCTGAGGCACTTGATCGCACCCTCCTTGCCTTCACCGAGCACTTCCCCCCGCGAGAAGTCTTTGGCGAGAAACAGTCGCCTGCGGACTGGCTGCGTGGCAAAACGGGAGAAACTTCGCATCGCGCCGTCGCTCTTGAAGAGCTGATGATGCTATGGCTGGCGAATTTGAACCCAGCCTTTCGCCGTTTTTGCGAGTTATTTGATGATGCCAAACTCGAAACGGCCACTGCTTATCCCCAAATCACAGCGGCCTTGAAGGATTATTTCCAGACGCGTCCGCGCTTCGGTCCGCAGAATCAGACGTTGCTCGAACTGCTTCGCGCGCCAGCACTGGCTTCGCCGGATTCACTCGAAGGCCAGCTCGCCTACATGCGCGACATGTGGCCGGAGATACTCGGCGACATGATCCGCCGCATTCTGGTGGCGCTCGATATCTTCAAAGAAGAAGAGCTGGCAATTTGGATGCGCTTTCATCCTGCGGGACAGGGCCGGCACTTCGGCTGGCAACAGGATCGCGGTGACTCCAGCGCCGCTGCGGTTCCTCACTATAGTCTGAAAGAACCGGAATACGAGCGCTTCAGTCCCGACGTGGAGTGGATGCCGCGAACGGTGATGATCGCCAAGAGCACGTTCGTGTGGCTCGATCAGCTTTCGAAGACCTATAGGCGTCACATCCATCGCCTCGATCAGGTTCCCGATTCAGAGCTCGACACTCTGGCGCGGCGGGGATTCAATGCGCTTTGGCTCATCGGCGTGTGGGAACGCAGCAAAGCGTCACAGAAGGTCAAGCATCTCACTGGCAATCCCGAAGCCGCCGCGTCTGCGTATTCTCTATTCGACTACTCAATTGCCGAAGAGCTTGGTGGCGAAGCCGCCTACCTGAACCTGCGCGATCGCGCAGCGGCGCGTGGAATCCGCATGGGCACCGACATGGTGCCGAACCATACCGGCATCGATTCGCGCTGGGTCACCGAGCATCCGGACTGGTTCATCCAGTTGCCGTATCCACCGTTCCCCTCGTATTCGTTCAATGGTCCGGATTTATCCAGCGATGGGCGCGTCGAGATCAAAATCGACGACCACTACTACAACAAGACTGACGCGGCAGTTGTATTCCGTCACCGTGATCACTGGAGCGGCGAGACGCGCTACATCTACCACGGCAACGACGGTACCAGCTATCCATGGAATGATACTGCACAGCTTAACTACCTGAACGCTCAGGTGCGCGAGGCGGTGATTCAGAAGATCTTGTATGTTGCACGTCTCTCGCCCATTATCCGCTTCGACGCGGCGATGACGCTCGCCAAGCAGCATTATCAACGCCTGTGGTATCCCGTTCCGGGAACTGGCGGAGCCATTCCTTCACGCGCCGAACATGGACTCACGAAACCGGAGTTCGATGCCGCATTCCCGCAAGAGTTTTGGCGTGAAGTGGTGGATCGCTGCGCAGCCGAAGCTCCGGGAACACTGCTGCTCGCAGAAGCCTTCTGGCTGCTCGAAGGGTATTTCGTGCGCACGCTGGGCATGCATCGTGTATACAACAGCGCGTTTATGAACATGCTGCGCGACGAGGAGAACGCGAATTATCGCAACGTAATCAAGAACACGATCGAGTTCGATCCCGAGATTCTCAAGCGCTACGTCAATTTTATGAACAATCCCGACGAGCGCACCGCGGTGGACCAATTCGGAAAAGGCGATAAGTACTTCGGCGTCTGCACGCTGATGGCAACGCTTCCTGGTCTGCCGATGTTTGGGCACGGACAAGTGGAAGGCTTCACCGAGCGCTATGGTATGGAGTATCGGCGGGCATATCATGACGAATCGCCCGATCCATGGATGGTCTCGCGCCACGAACAGCAGATCGCTCCTCTGCTTCATCGAAGAGGGCTCTTCGCCGATGTTCGCAACTTCCTTCTTTACGACTTCTACAGCGATTTCGGCTCCGTGAACGAAAACGTCTTCGCGTATTCGAACAGTTTGGGTGACCAGCGCGCGCTGGTGATCTTCAACAACAAGTACGCGGATGCCCATGGATGGATTCGCGTTTCGAGTGCCTTTGCCGAAAAGCATGCTGGAGGCCGCACACTACGACAGCGGACCTTGGCCGATGCGTTTGCGCTGTCCGGCGATGACGCTCAATTCCTTGCGGCGCGCGACACCATGACTGGAGACGAGCATCTGTACAGCGGACGCGAGCTTGCCGAAAAAGGCATGCGTGTGGAACTCGGGGCATATCAATGCCGAGTGTTGCTGGATTGGAAGCATTTGCGCGATGACGCCCATCATCCATGGCGTGAGCTCTACCACCAGCTTCAAGGCCGTGGCGTCCGCAGCCTCGCCGATGCCATGCGCGAGTTGCAGCTCAGGCCGGTGCATGTGGCGTTTTCGGCAGTCCTGGAACGTCAGATTGTCGACACGGCATTTCCTCCACGTTCGACTCAGCGAACCGCCAGTGATGGATCTGGACGACCGAAGGCTACTAAGAAAAGCTCTGAAGCGGAGCGAATGCCGGCTGCCGACGAGTCGATTTCAGTCTTGAGTTCCCGTTTCGAGAACGTCCTGCATGCCGCGATGCGGTTGTCGTCCGCCGAATCGGCGGAAATGCTGGGTGTGCCGCAGAGTTCAGAATGGCGCGGCAGCTTCGAGCAGGCTAGGAAGTCTTTTACGAAAAGATTGACTGCCGCAGCTCGAGTTCCTCAGCTGGAGAACCAGTTTGCAATTCCGTGGACGACTGCTGCCTGCGAGGTTCTTCCCAGCCGCTTGGGGAAACACGGCAGCGCTCAATGGGCAACCGTAGTCGCATGGGCAGCCGTAGAGACTCTCGGGGAACTTCTTAATCCGGCAGATCCGGGCCAGGCTGCGACTAGATTGCTGGATGCCCTGAAGCTCCGCCAGCCAATGGCAGACGCATTTTCCCAATTCGGTCTTCAGGGCGAAGATCGATGGCGTGCCGCAGCTCGCGTCCGCGTCCTGCTGGCAAATGAGGCTTGGCTTCCGGGAGCCGAACGCTCTGCGAGATCTCCATACAGTTGGCTGCACGATC